>CAXTDD010000184.1:0-5862 GCA_964242955.1 uncultured Rubrobacteraceae bacterium
ACATCGGCGCCGACGTCAACGTCGCCTGGCCGACCGGCGAGGTCGCGGTGATGGGGGCCTCGGCCGCGGTCGGCATCATCCACCGCAGGCGCATAGCGGAGGCCGAAGACCCCGAGGCCGAGAGAGAATCCCTTATCGCGGACTACGAGGAGAAGTTCAACAACCCGATGGTCGCCGCCGAGATGGGCTTCATAGACGACGTCATAGACCCGCGGGAGACCAGGCCCTACCTGGTCAAGGCGCTCTCCATCATCCGGACCAAGCGCCCCGAGCGCCCGCCCCGCAAGCACGGGAACATCCCCCTCTGACCGCCGTGGCCGGTCGGAATGGCGAGGACAACCGGGAAGAAAAAAGGGAGGTACCGATGACGTATGACGAGAGCAAGATCGTCGGGACGACTGCGAGGCCGGACGTGAACATAGCCAACCCGTACGAAATCCTTCTCGACTACGCTGACGCCTTGACCGAGCAGGGCATGCGCACTGCCCAGGACACGGTTGAGGGTGCTATCCGGCGAATGCGCCGGCAGTCGGAGGCCGGTTTCGTGATCGCGGAGAAGCTCTTCGAGTCGGCGGAGAGGCAATTGGACGGCGTCTACGATCTCGCCGAAGCGGCAACCGGTGCCTACCTCGACCTTATGTTCGTCCCGCTCATCTACTACAAAGCGGTGCGCATGCCGCGAGACGTCCGCGGATACCAAGAACCGAAGGTAGTGTCATTGCGCTCGGTGACCAGGAGAACTCGGAGTGGAGGGCCGGCCGATGCACGGGAACATGAGAAGTAGGCGAAGTACAGGCACAGCTGTAGGAAGCGAGATCGAAACGTGGACGTAGCACTGCGAAAGGCGTCGCTGGAGCGCTTCGGCGTGGAGAACCTCGGCGCGGTTCACGAGAACCTGCCGCCCGCGAGGCTGGTCGAGGCATCCGTCAGGCGTCGGGAGGGCATGATCGGGGAACCGTCCGGCGCCCTCGTGGTCAGGACGGGCAAACGGACCGGCCGATCTCCCAAGGACCGCTTTATCGTCGAGGACGACGTCACGCGCGAGAAGGTGGACTGGGGCGCGGTCAACAAGCCGTTCTCGTCCGAGGCGTTCGGGCGGCTCCTGGAGAACGTCGCCGGCTACGTCGAGAACCTCGAAGAGGTCTACGTGGTGGACGCGCACGCCGGGGCCGACGAGCGGTACGGGTTGAACGTGCAGGTCGTCACCGAGCAGGCCTGGCAGTCCCTGTTCGCCCGCCAGCTCTTCCGCCGGCCCGACAGGCGCGAGCTCGACAGCTTCGAGCCCGAGTGGACCGTCATCTCGATGCCGGGGCTCCTCATGGACCCGGAGGAAGACGGCACGGAGTCAGAGACCTTCGTCGGCCTC
Source organism: uncultured Rubrobacteraceae bacterium (assembly GCA_964242955.1). GTDB lineage: Bacteria > Actinomycetota > Rubrobacteria > Rubrobacterales > Rubrobacteraceae > Rubrobacter_D. The sequence goes on from CAXTDD010000184.1 coordinate 1,367, forward strand.
GACTTCACCCGCAAGGTCGTCCTGGTGTGCGGCACGCAGTACGCGGGCGAGATCAAGAAGAGCATCTTCACCGTGCTCAACTTCGTCCTGCCGACCGAACGCGGCGTCTTCCCGATGCACTGCTCGGCCAACGTCGGAGAAGAAGACGACGTCGCGCTCTTCTTCGGGCTCTCGGGGACGGGAAAGACGACGCTCTCGGCCGACCCGGAGCGCCGGCTTATCGGGGACGACGAGCACGGCTGGTCGGATTCGGGCGTCTTCAACTTCGAGGGCGGCTGCTACGCGAAGACCATAGACCTCTCCCCCGAGAAGGAGCCCCAGATCTGGGACGCCATCCGCTTCGGGGCGGTCTTGGAGAACGTCGCGATGGACCGCAGGACGCGCACGGTGGACTTCACCGACGCCTGGATCACGGAGAACACCCGCGTGGCCTACCCGCTGGAGTACATAGCCGGCGCCGTCCCGTCCGGCACGGGCGCCCACCCGAAGGCCGTCCTGTTCCTCACCGCCGACGCCTTCGGGGTCTTGCCGCCCATAAGCGCCCTCTCGCCCGAGCAGGCAGCCTACTACTTCCTCTCCGGATACACCGCCAAGCTCGCCGGCACGGAGGCCGAGATGGAGACCGACGTCGAGGCGACGTTCTCGGCGTGTTTCGGGGCGCCTTTCCTTCCCCTGCCCGCGACGACCTACGCGACGATGCTCTCCGAGCGGTTGCGCGAGCACGGCACGCGCGCCTACCTCATCAACACCGGCTGGTCCGGCGGCCCCTACGGCGTGGGGAGCCGCGTGGACATCGCCGCCACCCGCGAGATGGTGCGGGCGGTCATAGGCGGGAAGCTCGACGACGCCGAGACCAGGCGAGACCCGTTCTTCGGTTTGAACGTGCCGACGGAGGTGCCGGGCGTGCCGACGGAGATCCTCGACCCGAGGCAGACCTGGGAAGACCCGAACGCCTACGACGCGCAGGCCGAGAAGCTGGCCGGCTTGTTCCGGGAGAACTTCGGGAAGTTCGAGGGGAGCGTCCCCGAAGAGGTAGAGGCGGCAGGACCCGCGAGCCCGACGGGGGCAGTGAGCGTGTGACTGGTCGAAGGGAACGAGGAACGCGATCTGAACGGCGGCTGCAGACAAGCTACCGCGGGGACACCGGCTCCCAGCAGATCCTTACCGTGCCGCGCTACCTACGGAGGCTCTCGCCGACCCAACATCTTGGCTCGATGACGGTGGACCGAAGCGCGATAAGGCCGTGAGAGGGAAAAGAGGCAGATGAGGTCGTGACCGGTCGCTTGCCTTTGCCGGATGGCGCTTGGGCATCGCCGCTCCGATCAGCGCGACTCATAGGGGGTGCCGTCTACAGAGCCGATCAACATAGCACGACCTGGCTTCTGCTGGGACGGACCCGCTGGCGTACGGGAAGTTCTCATGAAGTTGCCGGCCCAGGAGGGGCGAGGAGTTCAGCGCCCGTCTCCGATGGACCTCAGAGACACGGTGCGCAGGCGAGCAAGGTGCCCTCCGAAAGTGAAGGCCGGACCGCTACCCGAAACATAAGCCTTCTCCTGCCCGAAGCGACGCGGAAAATACGCAAACGGGTCGCGTCGGAGTCGTGGGGTCCCGGGGACGGTTCTGTGTTGTCCGTCTCTACGACCCAAGAAGCTCTATTGACTCGTACAACAAGTTTGTGTACGGTGCGGCCATGCCCCGCGCGACGCGCACGACCGACGGGACGGAAGAGCAGACCGGCGTCGAGGACTTGTCCGCCGTTGCGAAAGGCATGCGCGAGGCCAAGGACGTGCTGTCCGAGGTGGAGACCCGGACGCTCGTTGGCGTGGCGGGCGTGCTCTCCGAGACGGCGGAGAGTTTGGCCAGGACGGCCGAGCGCTTGGAGGCTCTACGACCGGCGGAGTGGATGGATGCGGAGCAGGTCGCCGCCTACCTGGCCGACAGAAGCCGGGACTCCTTCGACAAGGTCGCCCCCTCGCTACCCAAGCACTACCTGACCGAGCGAAGGCCGCTCTACAACCGGCGCGAGATCGACGAGTGGCTCATGAGCAGGTGAGGAAGAGGAGGGGGATGGATCTTTTTGAATGGTTTCGGAGAGACGTTGCGGGCCCTCATGGACAAGAGAGGCCTACGTGGTCCGGCCGATCTGAGCGGTCTCTTGAAGGGTGCTCGGTATCACGTTACGGAGGAGGAAATTAGGGCCTTCATGACAGGAGAGAAGTGGGTGGACGGCTACTTCCCGGGACGGGTCGCCGAGGTGTTGGATCTGGACGCGGAAGAGATGGGAGCCCTCGCCCTCGCGGTGGCCTACGGACAGGCGGAATATCCTCCCTGACTCCGACGTTCCCCGACCAGCGCGTTGCCAAGTATCATTCCGTCCCGGGTTTCGTTTTCTCCCGTCTCCTGCGTAACTCGCGGTAGGCGTTTAGGCGCTTCTGGACGTCCTCGATCTCCGCGTCCGAGAGATGGACCCTGCCGTAGGTGTAGGCCCACTGGAACTCGACGTCCTCTTCCACGTCGAGCTCGAAGACGTCGCGCAGCATGCCGGGGATGTAGCCGGGGACGTTTGGCTCCCTTAGCCACCTGGAGATCTCCTGCTGCCTGATGCCAGGGTGCCCCTTCTCTTCTAGGCGGCGGGACAGTCCCTTCTGGTCCAGCCCCCTGTCCTCCATGAACCCGGCAACCACCCTGCCGAAGTACGTTGACCCGGCGTCGTCCGGCATCCCGTTCTCCTCTCAGCACTCCGAAGCAACCGAAAGATAGCAGAGCGCGGATGTTTACAACAAGCTGTTGTACAGTCGGCGTCGCAGAAAGGTCGTCCGGAGTCTCGCGCGCCCCCTCCTTTCTCCCCCCGCGTAACTGACCCGCCGGGCGGAAGACGACGACCGTATGTGGTGTTTTGGGACCACACATGGTGTGGCCCATTATAGGGCACGCGTCTACCGTCGGCGTCCATGGAGAAGAGGGCGTTGGCCGAAGAGTTGGGAGCCCTGGTGCGGCGGCTGCGCCTGGAGAGGGGCTTTTCCCAGGAGTCGTTCGCCCAGGAATGTGGGCTCGAGAGGCCGCACGTGGGCAAGATCGAGCGCGGCGAGATCAACGTCACCGTGGCTACCACGACGAGGCTGGTCGAAGGGCTCGACCTCACCCTGACGGCATTCTTCGCCGAGCTCGAAAAGGAACTAGGGAGCGCCCGGGAGGGCACCGGACCTTCATCAGGACCCCCCGGCATCCCGTAGCGAGTCAGTCGTCCCCTCGCCGAGCCTTTACACCGCGCCGCCGAGTCGCTAGACTTCGTACACTAACTTAGTGTACGCAAGCCGCGAACGACGGCCGGGCCGCCGGCCGCGCGGGGGCGAGGGGGACCGTCCGTGAGCGTGTGGGCGCAGAGCTGGGCCTACGAGCAGCGCCTCGGCAGGTGGCGTGATGCCAAGGGTGGCGACAGGACGTGGAAGGGGGACCCGGGGGCCAAGAGCGTGTTGGCCGCGCTCGCGACCTTCGCGGATGAGAACGGCTACTGCTTTGCCGGGCAGGACACCCTGGCCGAGATGACTGATATGTCTGAGCGCTCCGTCAGGGAGCATCTGCACAACTTGGAGCACGCGTACGGCAAGATCCGGCGCGAGCACCGGCGCAGGCAGAAAGGAGGCGGCAGGGGTAAGTTCACCAGCGACGGCATCTGGCTTCTCGCGCCCGCGCACCGCCTGAGGCCGCCGCGCAAGGGCGACGCCCCGCCCGACGAGGAGCCGGCGGAAAACTTCGCCGTCGGCGAGAAACGCACCCACCGGCGGCAGACTCTGCCGCCGAGCCGGCGGCGGGGGTTTCCGGGGAACCGTCAGGGGGCTGAACCGCCAGGGGAACCGTCAGGTGCTCCCGCGGGGGTGCCGGCTCCGCCCGGGCACCGCCCGGGCACCTACGTCGCCATGATCGACCGACAGACGGACCTTCTGGGGGTGCCCCTGGATAGCGAAGAGAAACGCAACCTCGCGGCCTACTTGGGGCGTCTGATCGGTGAGCACGGCGCGTCGCCGGAGCAGATGGTCCTGTTCGTCTCGCGGTACTGCGTGCGGCGCGGCCGGGGGGCGAAGATCAGGCCGTCGCAGGCCTGGAGCGATGTCGTTGGCGACGAGAAGAACGGCCACGGGCAGCCTTCGGGCGCCGTGGGCGGGGGCGACGCCACGGCGGAGTACGACGAGGGGGGGTACAGGTGACGGACGCCCCGAGGATCGACTACGAGGCCATCGGTCGCCGCATGGCCGAGAACCCCCCCGATCGTCGCGAGCCGCCGGCCGTGGAAACCTGCGGGACCTGCGGCGGGGTGAAGGGGAACGTGGTCTTCGGCGGCGGGGACTTCTGCCGCGGCGGACGCCTCGTCGAGCGGGGCCTCGCCCAACTCGCGGCCGTCGACCCCGGCGGGACCATGCGCTTCGACTCCCTCGAAGACCCCCACCCGACGCTCTGGCGCGCTGCGAGGCTCGCGCGTGCGGCGGCCCGTGGGGAAC
>CAXTDD010000185.1:0-1940 GCA_964242955.1 uncultured Rubrobacteraceae bacterium
CTGCGTGGCGTGCGCGGGAGGCTCGCCGCGCAGCTCGGCGGGGCGGCCGGAACGTTGGCCTCGCTGGGGGATTCCGGCCCCCCCGTTCTGCGAGAATTCGCCCTGGGGTTGGGCCTTTCGGAGCCGCCCCTGCCCTGGCACACGGACCGGACCAGGATAGCCAACATCGGTGGTGCCCTGGCTCTTCTGGCGGGCGTCCTCGCCAAGATCTCGCACGACGTCATCCTCATGGCCCAGACGGAGGTCGGAGAGGTCGCCGAACCGGCCGGAGAGGGCCGCGGCGGCTCCTCGACGCTCCCGCACAAGCGAAACCCCATCCTCTCCGTTACCGCCGCCGCCAACGCCCGGCGGGTTCAGGACCTCGCCAACACCCTACAGGCCGCGATGTCTCAGGAGCACGAACGCGCCGCCGGCGCCTGGCACGCCGAATGGGAGACACTCTCCGACGCCCTGGCCTTCGCCGGGGGCGCCGCCGCCAACGTCCGCGAGGCGACGGAGGGCCTGGAAGTGAACCCCGGGAAGATGCGCGAGAACCTCGAAGCGACGAAGGGAATGCTTCTCGCCGAGAACGTCACCACGGTCCTCTCCCAGAAGCTCGGGCGGCTCGAAGCCCACGACCTCGTCGAGACCGCCTGCCGCCGGGCGCTGAAGGACGGAGAGCACCTGCGCGAAGAGTTGCTGCAAGACGACAGCATCCGAAGCGTACTATCCGAAGGGGAGATCGACGCCGCGCTCGACCCGGCTGGATACCTCGGGTCGGCCGGAGACTTCGTAGACCGGGCGCTGAAACTCTATAGGGAGGAAGCTACTTGAGCACGGACGCGATGCCGGACCTGCACCACACCCTGGAGGGGTCGCCCGACGCGCCGGTCCTCGTCCTCTCCAACTCTTTGGGCACGACGCTCGGGATGTGGGACGGTCAGGCGCCCGCACTCCGCGAGCGGTTCAGGCTGCTCCGCTACGATATCCGGGGCCACGGGAAGTCTCCGGCTCCCCCTGGCCCGTACGCTATAGAGGATCTGGGCCGGGACGTGGTATCTCTTCTAGACGGTCTCGGCATCGAGCGTGCCTCGTTCTGCGGCGTCTCCGTCGGCGGGATGACAGGCATGTGGCTCGCGGGCGAGGCGCCCGAGAGGATCGAACGCCTCGTCCTCATCTGCACCTCGGTTTTGCTCGGCCCGAGGGAGCTCTGGGACGACCGCATAGCGACCGCCAGGGGTCAGGGCATGGACGCCCTGGTAGACGGCGTCCTCGAACGGTGGCTCACCGCTCCTTTCCGCTCCGGCAACCCCGAGACCGTAGAGAAAGTGGCGAATATGCTCCGCAACACGGACCCCGAGGGTTACGCCGGTTGCTGCGCCGCCATCCGGGACATGGACCTGCGCGACCGCCTGCCCCGGATAAAGTCCCCGACGCTCGTCGTCTCCGGTGCCGAAGACCCGGCGACCCCGCCGGACCACGGCCGGTTCATCGCCGACGCCATCCCCGGCGCCCGCTTCGAGATCGTCCCCGACGCCTCACACCTCGCCAACATAGAGCAGCCGGACAAAGTAACGAGCCTCATCCTCGACCACCTGGAGGCAAGATGACCCCCAACGGCACCCACGAAGAAGGCATGAAGGTCCGTCGCGAGGTCCTCGGCGACGAATACGTGGACGCGGCGGTGGAGAAGACGACCCCGTTCACGGCCGACTTCCAGGACTTCATCACGCGCTACGCGTGGGGCGAAGTATGGACGCGCCCGGGCCTCGACCGCAAGACCCGGAGCATCATAACCCTCACGGCCCTCACGGCCGGCGGCCACCACGAAGAGCTCGCCACGCACGTAGAAGGCGCCCTCCGCAACGGCCTCACCGAAGGTGAGATCAAAGAGGTCCTGCTCCAGGGCGCCATCTATTGCGGCGTTCCGGCGGCCAACGCCGCCTTCGCCGTGGCCCGCC
>CAXTDD010000185.1:2040-5831 GCA_964242955.1 uncultured Rubrobacteraceae bacterium
GTTAGCTATTAGCCGTTAGCTATTAGCCGTTAGCAAGGATTGGTTTCTGCCACACGGCCCGAGATCACGATGTCCTGATCTCGACGAAACGGAGGTCGGAGGCAACAGAGACGGACAACAAGAGCTAAGAGCTAAAAGCTAACGGCTAATAGCCAAGCGACCGAAGGGAGCGCAATGCCCCGTACCAAGCCACCGTTCCGCGCGGACCACGTAGGCAGCCTGCTTCGTCCCCCGGAACTCCTGAAAGCCCGCGAAGGTTTCGCCTCCGGAAGGACAGACGCGGACGAGTTGCGCGCCGCCGAGGACGGGGCCATCCGCGAGGTCGTGCGGATGCAGGAGGAGGTTGGCCTGCGGTCCGCGACGGACGGCGAGTTCCGCCGCGCCTCCTGGCACATGGACTTTATCTACGAGCTCGGCGGCATCGAGAAGGCTGAGGGTGACCTGAAGGTCGAGTTCCGCAACGCGGAGGGGACCATCGAGTTCACCCCGGCAGCACTTCGGGTCGAGGAGCGCATAGGGTTGCGGGAGCCCATCTTCGCCGACGCCTTCCGGTTCCTGAGAGGAACCGTGGCGAACGCGACACCGAAGCTCACCATCCCCTCCCCGAGCATGGTCCACTACCGGGGCGGCCGGGCGGCCATAGGCGAGGACGTCTACCCCGACCTCGAAGGGTTCTGGGATGATCTCGCCGCCGCCTACGCGGCCGAAGTGCGGGCCATGGCCGACCTCGGCTGCACCTACCTCCAGCTCGACGACACGAGCCTCGCCTACCTCAACGACCCCCGCCAGCGCGAGCACGTGGCGTCTCTGGGCGGCGACGCCGAGCACCAGCACGAGACCTACATCCGCACCATCAACCGGGCGATAAAGGACAGGCCCGAGGGGATGTCCGTAACGACCCACATGTGCCGGGGCAACTTCCGCTCTTCCTGGGCCGCCGAGGGCGGCTACGACTTCGTCGCCGAGGCGCTCTTCAACGAGCTCGACGTGGACGGCTTCTTCCTGGAGTACGACGACGCCCGGTCCGGCACCTTCGAACCTCTACGCTTCGTCCCCGAAGGCAAGATGGTCGTCCTCGGCCTCGTCACCACCAAGCGCGGCGACCTCGAATCCAAAGACGACCTCAAGCGCCGCATCGAAGAGGCCGGCCAGTACGTCCCCGTAGACCAACTCTGCCTCTCACCCCAGTGCGGCTTCTCCTCCACCGTCGAGGGCAACGTTCTCACCCGTGAGGAGCAGTTCGCCAAGCTCCGCCTCATCGTCGAGACCGCGCATGAGGTGTGGGGTTGACGTAAGATTCCTCGGAAAGGTGGTCAACTGATGCCGGTAGGAGCATAACGCGCGGGACCACGTCGCCAGCTAAAGAGGAGAGGTATGGTCCGTAAGAAGGCCGAGTACAAGACCGGCGATAATGGCGGCGGAGCGAGCCTGGGCTTCGAGCAGAAGCTCTGGGCCGCCGCGGACAAGATGCGCTCTTACATGGACCCGGCGGAGTACAAGCACGTGGTCCTCGGGCTCATCTTCCTGAAGTACATCTCCGACGCCTTCGAGGAGAAGCGCGACCAGTTGGCCCTCTTCACGGCTGACCCTTCGAGCGATTTGTATGTGAAAGAACCGGATCTCCGCTACGAGGTGCTGGAGGACCGGGACGAGTACCTCGCCGAGAACATCTTCTGGGTCCCGCCGGAGGCGCGGTGGAGCCGCCTGCAGGCGAGCGCGAAGCAGCCGGAGATCGGGCGCCTCATAGACGACGCGATGGTCGCCATCGAACGCGAAAACCCATCCCTCAAGGGCGTATTGCCGAAAGACTACTCGCGCCCCTCCCTGGACAAGCAGCGCCTCGGGGAGCTTATGGACCTGATCGGCACGATAGGCCTCGGCGATGAGAATAGCCGCTCCAAAGACATCCTGGGCCGCGTCTACGAGTACTTCCTGGGCCGGTTCGCCAGCGCCGAAGGAAAGGGCGGGGGAGAGTTCTACACCCCGCGCTCGGTGGTCGGTCTGCTCGTCGAGATGATCGAACCCTACAGGGGCCGCGTCTACGACCCGTGCTGCGGCTCGGGCGGCATGTTCGTGATGAGCGAGAAGTTCGTCGAGGCCCACGGCGGACGCGTCGGGGACATCGCCATATACGGCCAGGAATCCAACCCGACGACCTGGCGCCTGTGCAAGATGAACCTCGCCATCCGGGGCATAGGCGGCGACCTCGGCCCCCAGCACGCCGACTCCTTCCACAACGACGTCCACAAGGACCTGAAGGCGGACTTTATCCTTGCCAACCCGCCGTTCAACGTCTCGGACTGGGGCGGTGAGCGGGTGCGCGACGACGTGCGCTGGAAGTACGGCGCGCCGCCCGTCGGCAACGCCAACTTCGCCTGGGTCGAGCACATGGTCCACCATCTGAGCCCCCGCGGCGTGGCCGGGTTCGTGCTCGCCAACGGGTCGCTCTCCTCCAACACGGGACGGGAGGGGGCCATCCGCAGGGCCCTGGTCGAGGCCGACCTCGTCGACTGCATCGTCGCCATGCCGCCGCAGCTCTTCTACACCACCCAGATCCCGGTCTGCCTCTGGTTCCTCGCCCGCGACAAGTCCGGCGGTCGGTTTAGGGACAGGCGCGGCGAGGCCCTCTTTATAGACGCCCGCAAGACCGGTCACATGATGGACAGAACGCACCGCGACCTCTCCGAAGAGGACGTGGGCAGGGTCACCGGCGCCTACCACGCCTGGCGGGGCGAGCCGGGCGCCGGAGACTACGAGGACGTGCCCGGTTTCTGCAAGAGCGCCACGCTGGAGGAGATCTCCACCCACGGCCACGTTCTCACCCCCGGCCGCTACGTCGGCTCCGAGGCCGTCGAAGACGACGGAGAACCCTTCGAGGAGAAGCTGCGGCGGCTGACGGCGACGCTGGAGGAGCAGTTCGCGGAGTCCGCGCGGTTGGAAGACGAGATCCGGCAGAACCTGGGACGTGTGGAGCGTGAATCCTAACAGGTGCGAGTATGCGAAACTGGTGAACGAGAGGCCGTCGAGAGGAGGTTCACATGAGCGGTCGCGGGTACACGAAAGAAGAGGTAGTACGGTTGGGGCGCGAGATCTACGAGCGCGAGATTCGCGAGAGGGTGGAGCCCGAGCACGACGGCGAGTTCGTGGTCGTGGACGTGGAGAGCGGCTCTTATGAGGTAGGCGAGAGCGACGTGGAGGCTTCCGATCTCGTCCTGCGGAAGAACCCCGACGCCGTGTTGTACTTTCTACGGGTCGGGCGTCCCGCTGCTTACCGGATCGGCGCGGGCTCTGCACCGAAGGCCACGAGGAGCCGCTAGCAAACCGTGATGATCGGCATCGTTACCGCCGCCAACGAAGCGGTGCTCGATGTCAACGTGGCCGGTCCCTTGGAGAACCGGAGGGAGCGCGTCGAGGCGGTCGTAGACACCGGGTTCACCGGCCACCTGACGCTACGACCCGAGACCGTCGAACGCCTGGCTTTGCCGGTGGTGGGTTCCGCCGAGTCCATCCTCGCCGACGGTAGCACCACTATCGAGGACGTCTGTCTCGCCCGCGTCGTCTGGCACGGGATGCTACGTCCGGTGCGAGCCCTGGTCGCCGACGCTGTTCCTCTGCTTGGCATGTCACTGCTTCGCGGCAGCGAGCTCCGCATACGGGTCGTGGGGGGCGGTGATGTGGGAATCGAGGAGCTTCCCGGCGAAGAGCAAGTAACGTGATCCCGAACGACACCGATCTCACAACGGGGAAGAAGACACGGTACGGCCCACGGCGGCGTGGGAGTAGCAGTCCGC
>CAXTDD010000186.1:0-5820 GCA_964242955.1 uncultured Rubrobacteraceae bacterium
CTTCGAGCGTCATGCCCTTGCCGCCGCCGGTGGTGGGCTGCACGATCACGTCGCACCTATCGTTGATGCCCGATACGACCTCGCGAAAGAGGCCGATGTCCGAGCTGGGTTTGCCGGACGCCGGTTCGCGGACGTGGAGGTGGACGATGGTGGCGCCCGCGGCGTTCGCCTCGACGGCCGAGTCGATTATCTGCTCGGGCGTGATCGGGATCGCCGCGCTCTGGCCCGGCACCGTCATCCCGCCGGTGATCGCCGCGCTGATAATTACCTTCTCCACGACGCCCTCCCCGCTCGTTCGAACCCTCGTCGAATACTAGAGGCGGCGCCGGGCCGCCGCAAATCGGTTCGTCGGGGTCCATAGGAAAAATTGCCCATCTCGTTAGGGAAAGCGGCCTCTACCGCCCGGGAAAAGCCGCGCGGTAGCGTTCGTCCCGGACTCGACAAGAGGTGAAACCACGAAGGAGGTATGCGGCACATGACAGCAACAACGGAGGCGTATCCGGGCCGAGGAACCGGGATGCTTGCCGAGCGTGCGGGGCTTTGCGGCGTTGCAGGTGGGGCGCTCTGGTTCATGGGAGGCGTCGCCGGGATGTTCGTGCCCCGGATAAACGAGCCGGGCACGGCGGCGTTCTTGATCAGCGGGGTGGTCGCGACCGTGAGCCTCGTTCTGCTGCTCGTCGGCTTCCTTGGTATCGCCTGGGGCGGCGCGCTCGGTGGATGGATCGGCAAAGCATTCTTCGGTGTCGCTGTCCTCGGCTACGCGCTGATGGTGGTCGGCGGCGTGCAGACCGTCGTGGGCGTCGGGCCGCTCGTGGACCCCGAGGCCGGGATAGCCCTGATCTACCTGCTAGGGCGCCTGATCTCGGCCGCCTTCGCGCTCTTCACGGGCGTCGCGATCCTCCACGTGCGACGCTGGCGCGGCTGGGCGGCGTTCACGCCGCTGCTCGTCGGCCTCTGCCCGCTCGTCGGAGAACTCGGGTTCCTCATCGCGTTCGGCCAGCCCAACCAATTGCTCAACGCGGCCTGGGGCCTCTTTGGCGCTCTCCTCGGCTACGCCGCTCTATCCCGCGGCCGCGTGTCGACGGGGCGTCCGGGTATTCCGCCGCGGGCGACCGCCGGAGAGGACCGGGAAGGAGGTGCTTCCGTGATGTCCCCGTGATGAGCGCCGAAGAAGGCACTCCGAACAAAACGCAGACTATCTAACTGAAGGAGGAAAGTTCATGAACACCGAGCGACCGCAGGCGGTGACCGTTGCCGCCGTCTTGCTCGCGCTGATGAGCGCGCTGGGCGTGACCACCGCCTTTGTCCCCGCTCTTACGAGCGGAGTCCCGGCTGTCGTGGTCTACGGGAGCGCCGTGCTGGGCGTCGTCGGGCTCGTGGCCGCCTACGGGCTCTGGAGGCTGAAGAGGTGGAGCGTCTGGCTCGCCATCGTAGTCTCGCTGCTGGGCGCCTTGTCGGCCGCGCCTGGGATCGCCGCCGCACCCACGACGTTGCTCTTCGTGCTCGCGGCCGTGGGCACAGCGGCTAACGTGTTGATCATCGTGCTGGCGATGCTGCCGGCGTCGCGGCGGGCGTACGCCTGAGCGGGCGTCGAGAGGTACGGGATGGGGTGAAGAACCGGACGCCCCATCCCGTATCGGCGCGCCGCGCCGTCCGTCGGCCTCCACCACGCGGCCATGGGCCCGATCCAGGTCATCTGCTTTATTGCCCACGGCGGGACTTCTATCCCGTTTCCCGTCCCATGGGACCCGAAGGGGGCCTTGCTCAGCTGTGCGACCTTCTCGGAGGCCAAAAACGGCGCATCGATGGCCGGGATTCCCACAAAATAGTGCGTTTGCGGGATACGGGCGTCACACTTCGAAGAGTAGCCTGCGAACGACGATAGATGCGAGGAGAGAGACGATGACCGTCGTCCGGTCGTGCTTGTTGCCCGTGATGGACGCCACCCTGCTCCGATCGCCGGGTCCCTGGCGTCCCGGAACCGGACGAAGGCGTGGTGCTCATGGCGCGTAAAGCTCTGGGCCGGGGAGGGACGGCGGTCGGGGGGGTCGCGATGGAGCCGGACGAGGCGACCCGCGCCGTGGCGACCGACGGCGTGGTGACAGGCCAGCGCGGGCGTCGTTGGGCGGCGAAGACCGCGGCGGGGTTCGCGTGGTCGCTGGCCGGACTCTCGCTGGCGATGTTCGTCGTTGGCCTCACGCTCTACACCGCCGTCCTGTCCGGACAGGTCTCCAGCAGCTGGGGCACCGGCGGAATCGGTACGCAGCTCATCTTCGCGCCGTTCCTGGCGTTCTCCGTCGTGGGCGCCCTCGTCGTCTCCAGGCACCCGAAAAACCCCGTTGGTTGGATCTGCGCCGTCGACGGTTTCGTCTGGATGCTCGCCATCCTGAGCGGCCCCTACACGGCCTACGGCCTCGCCAACCCCGGCTCGGTCCCGTATCCGGTTGCGGTGAGCGCGCTGACGACGTGGCTCTGGGTGCCCGCCGTGGGCCTGCTCGGGATCTACCTCCCCCTGATCTTCCCTGACGGCAAGCTTCCTTCCGGAAGGTGGCGACTGCTGGCCTGGTTCGCGGGCGCGGTGATCGTCGTCGAGAGCCTCGGCATCGTGCTCGCCCCTGGCCCGCTCGACGGCCTACCGGGGGTACGCAACCCGTTCGGATTGGAGGGGTTATCTCGGGTGGAGGACGCCGGGATCTTCGTCGTCGCGATGCTGCCCCTCTGCATCCTGGCTTCTGCGGCGGGCCTGATCTCGCGTTTCCGGCACTCGGGCCGCGAGGTGCGCCAGCAGATCAAATGGCTCGCCCTGGCCGCCTCCCTGGTGGGGCTCGCCTACCTGGGCACGATAGCCGCCACGCTGCTCTTCGCGCCGGGGTCCCTGGACTCCGCGAGAACCCCGGCCTGGCTCTCGCTGCTGCAGAGCGGGGTGCTGTTGAGCTACGCGGCCGTGCCCGTGGCGGTCGGGGTCGCCGTCTTGAGGCACCGCCTCTTCGACGTGGACGTGGTTATCAACCGCGCCCTCGTCTACGGGGCGCTTACCGCGAGCGTGGTCGGCTTCTACGTTCTCGTGGTGGGTTACCTGGGCGCCGCCTTCCGCACGGGTGGCAACATCGGCATCTCGCTCGTCGCCACGGGGCTGGTCGCGGTCTTCTTCGCCCCCTTGCGGTACCGTCTGCAGCGGTCGGTCGACCGCCTGATGTACGGCGAGCGCGACGACCCTTATGCCGTGATCTCCCACCTCGGAAGACGCCTGGAGGCCACGCTCGCCCCCGGCGCCGTCCTGCCGACCATCGTCGAGACGCTCAAGGACACTCTCAGGCTGCCCTACGCCGCCATCTCCCTCGGAGAGAGGGATGCGCCCGGGATCGCCGCCTCAGCCGGAAGGCCGGTGGGAGAGCCGGTGCGCCTGCCGCTCTCGTACCAGACCGAGCCCGTCGGCGAGTTGCTGCTGGGCCCGCGGGCGGGCGAGGCCGGCTTCTCGGCGGCGGACAGGCGCCTCCTCTCGGACCTCGCGCTACAGGCCGGGATCGCGGCCCACGCGGTCAGGCTCACCTCCGACCTGCAGCGCTCGCGAGAGAGGCTCGTGACGGCGCGGGAGGAGGAGCGCCGGAGGCTCCGGCGCGACCTGCACGACGGCCTGGGCTCGCAGCTCGCGGGCCTCAACGTCCAGGCGGGGGTCCTGCGGCGCCTGATCCCGCACGATCCCGAGGCCGCTGATGAACTGGTCGGAGTGTTGAGGTCCGAACTGAAGGCGGCGATAGCGGACATCCGCCGGCTGGTCCACGGGCTGCGCCCGCCGGCCCTGGACGATCTCGGGTTACCCGAGGCCCTGAACCAGCTCACGGCCCACTACGAGACCGGCGGGGAGGGTGGCTTGCGGGTCCGGATGGAATCCCCCGAAGCGACGACCATGCCGCGTCTGTCTGCCGCCGTCGAGGTGGCCGTCTACCGGATCTCGCAGGAGGCGCTGGCGAACGTGGTGCGTCACGCGAGGGCACGGTCGTGCCTCGTGCGGCTCTCCGCGACGGACGAGGTCCGGCTGGAGATCCTGGACGACGGGGACGGAATGCCCGGAGACCACCCGCCGGGCGTCGGCCTCATCTCCATGCGCGAGCGGGCCGAAGAGCTCGGCGGGACCTGCGCGGTCCGGGGGGCACCCGGTGGCGGGACGCGCGTGTCGGTTCGCCTGCCGTTGGCGGAGGGATAGCGTGGGCACCCTGCGAATCCTGATCGCGGAAGACCATCCCCTCTTCCGCAAGGGCATGAACTCGCTGCTCTCCTCCGTCCCCGACTTCAAGGTGGTCGGGGAGGCGACGACGGGGGAGGAGGCCGTCGCGCTCGCCTCGGAGCTCCGGCCCGACGTGATCCTGATGGACCTTCAGATGCCGGGCACCAACGGCATCGAGGCCACGCGCAGGGTCCTCCGGGAGGGCCCGGACGTCCGCGTTCTGGTCGTCACGCTGCTCGAAGACGACGACTCGGTCTTTATGGCCCTCAGGGCCGGCGCCCGCGGCTACGCCCTCAAGGACGCCGACGAGGACGAGATGGTGCGCGCGATCCGGGCCGTCGGACGGGGCGAGGCGATCTTCAGCCCCGCGATCGCGGGCCGCGTGCTCGCTTACTTCGCCGCCCCGACCGTCTCCCCGCCCCGAGCCTTTCCCACGCTCACCGACCGGGAGCGGGAGATCCTGAACCTCATAGCCGGCGGCCACCCGAACCCATCTATAGCCAACGAGCTTTCCTTGAGCACCAAGACCGTGGGCAACTACGTATCCAACATATTCACGAAGCTCAGGGTCGCGGACCGCGCCCAGGCCATCGTCCGCGCCCGCGAAGCCGGCCTCGGACGGAGCGGCCCGCGGGCCTGAAGTCCACGCGATAACGGACGACCTGCACCGCGCCTCGGACGGTCCGCCGCGAACGGTCGCGTAGAATAGGTCGACACATCCCAGGCCGACTTATCGGCCGCTTCAGAGGAGGGACAAGAAGGGTGTCAAACCCCTACGCCCAGCACAACGAGCAGAGCAAGGCCAACTTCGACCACGTCTACGACCTGCCGGACCCGAGGGGCTACTTCGAGGCCCTGGGCTCCCTCGACTACCTGGCCCCCGAGCACGGCCGCCGCCTCTTCCCCACCTTGCTGCGGGAGGTCCGGGCGGAAGGCGGCCCGGCGGGCATCCTCGACCTGTGCTGCTCATACGGGGTAAACGCGGCCCTGCTCGGCCACGATCTGGCCCTGACGGATCTCTACGCCCGCTACGCAGACCCCGAGCTGGCCGGACTCCCGGCGGAGGAACTGGCCGAGTCGGACCGTACCTTCTACGCCGAACACAGGGACGGGGTGCCGGCCGAAATCGTTGGCGCGGACTCGGCCGCGAACGCCGTCCGCTACGCGCTGAGCGCCGGGTTGCTGAAGGCTGGATTCGGGGAGGATCTAGAACGGGCGGAACCGTCCGGCGCCTTTGGGGAGGCCGTCGGGAACACGGGGCTCGTCACCGTCACCGGCGGCGTGGGCTACGTGTGGGAGCGCACCTTCGAACGCGTTGTGCGGTCCGTGATGGAGGCACGGACCGACGGCCGGCCGCCGTGGGTCGCGACCCTGCCCGCCCGCATCGTGGACTACGATCCGCTCTCCGCCCTGTTCTCCCGGTACGGCCTCGTCACCGAGAAGCTCTCCACGCGCACCTTCCCGCAACGCCGCTTCGCCGATGCCGCCGAGCGCGAACACGTCCTGCGGGAGCTGGCGAAGATGGGCCTCGACCCGTCCGGCAAGGAAGAGGAAGGCTGGTACCACGCCGACCTCTACCTCTCCCGACCCGCCGA
>CAXTDD010000187.1:0-5814 GCA_964242955.1 uncultured Rubrobacteraceae bacterium
GCGGTAAAGCCCATCCCCATGTAGACCGCCGGGTTCGTCTCCACGAGCCCCGGGTCGGGGGCGAAGTTCGGCATCTCGAGCGTCGAGGACATGTGCTCCGTGCCGCCCGCGACGATGGAGCTCGCGTGCCCGACCATGATCCTCTCGGCCGCCATCGCGATCGTCTGCAGCCCCGAAGAGCAGAACCTGTTGACCGTCTGGGCCGGCACAGTATCGGGCAGCCCGGCCCGCACCGAGGAGAGACGGGCCATGTTGTACCCCTGCGTCCCCTCCGGCATCGCGCAACCCACGATCACGTCCTCGACGTCGGCGGGATCCAGCCCCTCGGCCCTCCCCACGGCCTCCCGAATAGCCGACGCCCCGAGATCCACCGGATGCATCCCGCGCAACGTCCCCCGCGGCGCCCGCCCGACGGCGGTCCTCGCACCCGAAACTATGACTGCTTCGTTCATCGTCGCTCCCTTCGGTCGATCTAGCTGTTAGCTTTTAGCCCGCTCCGGCTTCGCCTCCGCTTTTGGCCTTTAGCTAAGAGCTAATGGCTAAAGGCTAAGAGCTAATGGCTAATTCCTCACCGGCTTTCCGGTCTTCAGCATTCCCTCGATCCTCTCGTGGGTCTTCTCGTTTTTTAGGAGGTCCAGGAACGCTTCTTTCTCGAGGCCCAGCAGGTGCTCTTCGCCCACCCACTGGGGCATCGTGAGGTCGCCGCCGGTCAGGATCTTCGCGGTGTGGCCGGCTACGACGCCGTCGTACTCGCTGGCGTAGCGGCCCCACTGCAGGGTCTTTATGCCCATGACGAGGGCGGAGCAGGCTGAGGCGCCGGAGGCGTAGACGTTGGTGTTGCTCTCGGGCGGGGAGTAGCCGTCGGCGAGATCCAAGACCTCGCGCTTGGCGGCTGAGATGAGGTGGTCGGCGTTCATTACTATGCGGTCGTCCTCTTCGAGGAAGCCTAGCTCGCGGGCCTCGACGGCGCTGGCGGAGACCTTCGCCATGGCTATGGTCTCGAAGGCCTTCTGGAGGAAGGGGAGGGCGGGGCTGTCTGGTGCCGCGCCCATCGGGCGGGAGACGAGGCGGCGGGCCATCTCCTTCGTGCCGCCGCCGGCCGGGATGAGGCCTACGCCGGCCTCGACGAGGCCCATGTAGGCCTCGCCGGCGGCTACCACGCGGTCGGAGTGCAGGCAGATCTCGAGCCCCCCACCGAGCGTCTGCCCCCTGGGGGCCGACACGACCGGCTTGGGCGCGAAGCGGAAGCCCATGAGGAGGTTCTGGAGCGCCTCGATGCTCTCGCCGATCCTATCGAGCATCCCGTTCTGCACGGCGTAGGCGACCTCGCCGAGGTTCGCCCCCACACAGAAGTTGCGGCCCTCGTTGCCGACGACGAGGCCTACCCACTCGTCGGCTTTGAGCATCTCCAGCGCCCTGTAGCCCATCTCGGTGACGCCGGCGTCTATGGAGTTGCCCTTGGAGTGGAACTCCAGGCAGAGGACGCCGTCGCCGAGGTCGAGCAGGCTCGCCGAGTCGTTGCCGGCGAGCTCCTTGCCCGCCTCGCGCAGGCCGTCGAGCGAGACGTACATCGGGTCCTCGCGCACCGGCTCGTATTGTTTGGTGACGGGGCTGAACTGGAGCTCGCGGCCTTCCTCGGTCTTGTAGAAGCCCTCGTTGCCCGCTTCGAGCATCTCTTTGACCCAGGGGCCGACCTCGATGCCCAGGGACTCCATCTTCTCGACCGTCTCGCGGACGCCGAGGAGGTCCCAGGTGCGGAAGGGGCCCGTCTGGTGGGCGAAGCCCCACTCCATAGCGTGGTCGGCGTCTTCGAGGGTGTCGCTTATCTCGGGCAGCCGCCGCGAGGCGTACGCTATGTAAGGGTAGAGCGTGTCCCTGACGTATTTGGCGTGCCGGTCCTCGTCGGCCTTGTCTACGAGGAAGCGGAGCCGCGCGCCGAGGTCGCCCTGTTCGCGGGCTTCGGACACTATCGGAACGTCGGGGTTCTGGGCGGGTTCGTGCTCGAAGGTGTCGAGGTCGAGGACGTCGAAGACGGTCTTGCCGTCTCGCTTGTCGCGCTTGTAGAAGCCCGCGCCGGTCTTGTTGCCGAGCAGGTTCTTCTCCTGCATCTCCGTGAGCTTGGGATGGGGTTTCAGCTCTTCGCGCGACTCGTCGTCGGGGACGGCCTCGTAGAGGTTCTCGGCGACGCCGACGGCGATGTCCAGGCCGACGGTGTCGTTGAGGCGGAAGGTGGCGGTCTTGGGGTGGCCGATGAGGGGGCCCGTTACGGCGTCTATCTCCTCGATGCCGTAGCCGTTCTCGAAGGCGTAGGTTACGGCCTGCATCCCGGCGAAGGAGCCGAGGCGGTTCCCTATAAAGTTCGGGGTATCCTTGGCTATGACGCCGCCCTTGCCGAGCACGCGCTCGCCGAAGTTCCTGACGGCCTCGACGATCTCCTCGTCGGTGTCCTCGGTCGGGATTATCTCCAGGAGCTTCAGGTAGCGCGGTGGGTTGAAGAAGTGCGTGCCGAGGAAGCGCCTCTTGAACGAGTCAGAGCGGCCCTCGGAGATCTGGTGCAGCGGGATGCCGCTGGTGTTGGAGGAGATTATGGCGTCGTCTTTGGCGAGTGCCTCGACCCTCTCGGCGAGCTCGCGCTTGGGCTCCAACTTCTCCAGGATGGCCTCGAGCACCCAGTCGGCCTCGGCGACGCGATCGAGGTCGTCGTCGAAGTTGCCGACGCGGATGCGTTTGGCGACGTCCTTCGCCATGAGGGCCGGCGGGCGGGCCTTGACCATCCTGTCGTAGCCGCCATCGACGACGGCGTTCTTATCTTCGCCGTCTTCGGGGGCGATGTCCAGCAAGTCCACTTGCAGGCCGGCGTTGGCGCAGTGGGCGGCGATGGCGGCGCCCATGGTTCCGGCGCCGAGGACGGCGACCCTCCTAATGCTATGCGTCATGCTGGTTCCTTTCCCCTTTAACCGTAGATCTCCTCGTGCAGCGAGTCCAGGGCCTCCCTTACCCGGCGGAGGTGCCCCTCGAACCGTTCCTTCATCTCCTGGTACTTCTCCTCGCCCTGGGGGGTGATGGTGTAGAAGCGCCGGCTCCTGGTGTCCGGGTGCTCCCACCGGCCCTCGACGTAGCCCTTCTCCTCCAGACGCCGCAGCAGCGGGTAGACGGCGTTCGGCGAGACGCTCATCACGCCGGAGCTCTTGGCCCGGATCTTGTGTATGAGGCTGTTCCCGTACTCGGGACCCTGCCGGACGAGGTGCAGAATGAGTATCGGGAAGACGTCCCGGCTCTTGACCTCGCTGAGAAAGATGTCCTTGGGCGTCGTCCGGTCCACGGTCGCCGCCGGCTTCTGCGCTTTCAAGCGTACAACCCCTCGATCTCCTCCCGGTACCGCTCCTTGACCACCCGCAGCTTGACCTTGAGCGTGGGCGTCAACTCGTCGGCCTCGTGCGTCAGGTCCCGCTGCAGAAGCGCGATCTTCTTGGGCCGCTCGTAGGCCGCGAAACGCCCGCACGCCTCCTCGACGTCTTCTTCGACGAGGCGCCGGCACCGCCCGTCGCCCACGAGCTCCTCGTCCGGAGCCTCCGTGCCCAGCTCGCGGCGCACGGCGTCGTAGTCGGGGACGACGAGGGCCGAGACGTACTTCCGGCCATCCCCGAGCACGACGGCCTGGGAGACGCGAGGGCTTGCGACGATGGCCGACTCTATCGGCTGCGGCGCCACGTTCTTGCCGGTAGAGAGCACGATCATGTTCTTCAAACGGTCGGTTATCTTCAGGCACCCCTCCCCGTCCAACTCGCCCAGGTCCCCGGTACGGTACCAGCCGTCGGAAGTAAACGCATCGCGCGCCGCCCCGGGCGCGTTCCAGTACCCGCGCATCACACCGGGCCCCCTTACCTGCACCTCGCCCTCGCCGGAGACCCGAACCTCTGTGTGGTCCAGCGCCGGCCCTACGGTCCCGAACTTCGGCATCGGCATCCGGTTACAAGCTATGACCGGCGAGGTCTCCGTCAGCCCGTAGCCCTCGATGATGGTGACGCCCGCGGCGTAGAAGAACTCCCCGATCTCACCCTCAAGCTTCGCCCCACCCGAGACGAAGAACCGCAGCCTCCCCCCGAACGCACCCCGGACTTTGCGGAACACGAGCCGGTCGTAGAGCCGCAGCCGCGTCCCAGCGCCCAACCGGCGCCCCTCACGCTCGGCCGCGTAACGCTCCCGTCCCGCGGCGATGGCCCTCCCAAAGAGCCGGCGTCGCAGGGACGACGCTTCCGAAACTTGGGCCAGGATGCGGTCGCGCATCTTCTCGTAGAGGCGGGGGACGCTGAGGACCACCGTCGGCCTTACCTCGCGGAGGTTCTCCGGGACCTTCGGTATCGACTCGGCGTAGTACGTCGCCGCACCCAGCGAGAGGGCCAGGTACTGCCCGCACCGCTCGAAGACGTGCGAGAGCGGCAGCAGCGAGAGAAACACGTCGTCGGGGCGGAACGGCAGCGCCCGCCGGATGCCCTCGACGTTGGAGAGGAAGTTGCCGTGCGTGAGCACGACGCCCTTGGGAAGTCCCGTCGTGCCGGACGTGTAGATGATCGTGGCGATGTCGTCGTGGTCGAGCGAACGCCAGCCGTCGGGGTCCAAGAGCGGCTCTTTGGCGCCACGTTCTTCGACGGCGCGGAAGGAGATCGCGCGGTCTCCCGCCTCGCCCTCGACGAGCAGGACGTGGCGCAGGCCCGGCAGCACGTCGCGTGATTCCTCGACCTTTCTCGAGAGTTCCTCGTCCTCGACGACGGCGACGATCGCCCCGGAGTCGGCGAGGATGTGGCAGATCTGGTCGGTCTCAAGCGTCGGATAGACCGGCACCGTCGCGGCGCCGAGGCTCTGCGCGGCGAGGTCCGTGATCGCCCACTCGGGCCGGTTGCCGGAGATGATCGCCACCTTCGCCCCACTACCAACGCCGAGAGATCTAAGCCCGGACGCGAGGTCCCCTATCCGCTCCCAGAGCCTGGCGTACGGGATCTCCTGCCATTCGCCCCCGACTTTGCTGGCGAACGCGACCTCGTCTCCCCTGACCTCGACGTTCCGGTACAGGGCTCCGATCAGGCTGCGCGCCTCCCCCACTTCCGCGTTGCGCGCGACCCTCTCCGCCACCCGCTGCATCCCTCTCCTCTCCGCAGACTTGTTAAAATTGATAATAACACGGATAATAAGTTTGCGTTGCGTCGTTGGCCCGGTTAGAGTTGGGTCAGGAAAGTCAGGAGAAGGAGGAGCCTTTGATCGCCGACGTCACCCATTCTCTGGGGACCGACTACTACATGATCGACGAGTTGTTGACCGACGAGGAGCGAGGGATCCGGGACAAGGTAAGGGCCTTTGCCGACGCCGAGGTCATCCCGGTCATCAACGAGTATTGGGAGAAGGCCGAGTTCCCGTTCGAGCTGGTGCCGAAGGTCGCCGAGCTGAACATAGCGGGCGGCTCCATAGAGGGCCACGGCTGTCCCGGTATGAGCCACGTTGCGGCCGGCCTGTGCGCGATCGAGCTGTCGCGGGGCGACGGCAGCCTCAACACGTTCTTCGGGGTCCACTCGGGGCTGGCGATGGGCACCATCGCCATCTGCGGCTCCGAGGAGCAGAGAGAGCGCTGGTTGCCGGTTATGGCGCGGATGGAGAAAATCGGGGCCTGGGGCCTGACCGAACCCGACCACGGCTCGGACTCCGTAATGCTTGAGACGACGGCTAGGCGCGACGGCGACGGGTGGGTGCTCAACGGCAAGAAGCGTTGGATCGGCAACGCCACCTTCGCCGACATCGTCATCATCTGGGCCCGCGACGTCG
>CAXTDD010000188.1:0-5813 GCA_964242955.1 uncultured Rubrobacteraceae bacterium
AACACCACGGGTACGAACCGGAGGAGGACGCTTGAACTACCGTAAGAAGCTTATAGAGGTGGCGCCGCCAGGCGGGATCCACCCACGGTACACCCCGGCGTTTTGCCCGGTCCCGGTACAGGTTGTAGACTGTGAAGAACATGTCTGAACGGTCCACACGGGATGTATCGAGGCCGGGCCATCGCCGCACAGCGCTGGGCAAACGTCTTGATGAGATACGTAAACGTATCAAGGCGAGCGGCGAACCTCTGCTCTCCTCCTGGGAAGAAGTGGACCGGGAACTAGGCGAACGTCGGGGTGAAGACCAGGACCAACGTAAGAATTGAAACCGACTTACGTGGACGCGGATGTCTTGATCTCCGCCGCCAAAGGGACCGAGACGTTTTCGGAGTCGGCTCTTGAAGTGCTGGACGATCCCGCGCGAAGTTTCGTGTGCAGTGATTATGTGAAGTTGGAAGTGTTGCCTAACGCGACCTTCTTCGAGAGGACAGGCATCGTTGCGTTCTACGAAGCGTTTTTCGAGACCGTGGAATACTGGGTGCCGCCGTCGCCGGAGCTTTCGGCCATAGCTTTGGATCTCGCGTGCCGGTACGGGCTCGGTGCGATGGATGCCCTGCACGTCGCCGCCGCGGAGATGGCCGATGCGGAACTCGTAACCGCCGAGAAGCCCACGAAACCCATGCTCCGCGTCGGCCCCGGCCGGGTGACCTCCATACGAAGCCCCGTGGTAACCGAAGAGTCCGAGCAGAACAGTTGACCTACCGCAAGAAGCTTATAGAGGTGGCGTTGCTGCTGGACGAGATCAACGCCCGGTCTTCCCGCGAGAAGTCTATCCGCCACGGCCACCCTTCGGCGTCCCACCCGCGTCGAGCATAGACCACCAGTTGAGGTGTTCCCGTCCAACGTGACTCACGCAATGCGTTATCATGTAGGCTGTGATACGGAGCTTCCGGGACAGGGAGACGCGCCGTCTTTGGCGGGAGAGGCGGACGCGGGCGCTGCCGGCGGGCGTGGCGCAGAGGGCCTACGACAAGCTCGTGCAGTTGGATCTCGCGCAGGCGTTGGATGACCTTCGGGTGCCGCCGGGCAACAGGCTGGAAAAGCTCTCGGGGGACAGAGCTGGACAGCAAAGCATACGCATCAACCGGCAGTACCGGGTGTGCTTCGTCTGGGAAGAGGGGGACGCCTACGAGGTTGAAGTAACGGACTACCACTAGGAAGGAGGCCGGATGGCCGAGGAATACGAGGAGACGATCGTCGAGCCGCTGCATCCCGGACGGCTGCTGCGCGAGGAGTTCCTGGGACCGCTGGGCATAACGCCCTACCGGCTGGCGAAGGACATCGACGTCCCGGTGCAGCGCATCCACGAGCTGGTCCACGAGCGGCGCGGCGTGACCGCCGACACTGCCTTGCGCCTCTCCCGCTACTTCGGCATGAGCGAGGGCTACTGGATGAATGCCCAGAAGCACTACGAGCTCGAGGTCGAGAAGGACCGCATCGGCGCGGCGCTCGAAAACATACGCCCGAGGTCGCAGGCTACGGCCTAGACGACCGAAGCCCGACGAAAAGACGATGGTCGAAGGCCCGGAGCCCGGGTCGAAAGGAGCGCGCTTGAGCTACCGCAAGAAGCTTATAGAGGTGGCATTGCCGCTGGACGAGATCAACGCGCAGTCTTCCCGCGAGAAGTCTATCCGCCACGGCCACTCCTCGACGCTTCACCTGTGGTGGGCCCGCCGTCCCCTGGCCGCCTGCCGGGCCGTCCTCTTCGCCTCGCTGGTGGACGACCCGTCCAACGACCTGCCCGAAGACGAGGCGACGGTCGAACGCGAGCGGCTCTTCGAGATCATCCGGGAATTGGTGAAGTGGGAGAACTCCTCGGACGAGGCGGTTCTGGGTAAGGCGCGGAAGGAGATCCTGCGCTCCACAGGAGGAAACCCGCCGCCGGTGCTGGATCCGTTCTGCGGGGGCGGTTCTATACCTCTCGAAGCGCAGAGGCTGGGGCTGGAGGCGCACGGGAGCGACCTGAACCCTGTTGCGGTCATGATCACGAAGGCCCTCATCGAGCTGCCGCCGAAGTTCGCCGGCGACCCGCCCGTCAACCCACAGTCCCGCAAGACCGCCGACCTCTCCTCCTGGCGCGGCGCCCAGGGGCTCGCCGAGGAGTAACGGCGAGCGGCCGATACGAAGGCCTGAAGTTTGGGGAGGCGGGGGCGACGATCTACATGGATGACGCGAGCGTCCTCGTCCACCCCGACGCTGCACGGAGGCAGATCGAAACTGACGTGAAGGCGCAGCCGCCAGCGTACGTGCCGGGTGACGGCGGGGGCGACGAGGTCGGAGAGGGGGAGAACCGTGGTGCGGGTGGTGTGAGCCTCGGCGGTGGCGAGATAGTAGATCTTCCACAGCCCCCGGGATCGATGGAGGATCTCGCCAGGAGCTTCCACGGCGTCGTCGAGATAGACCCCGTGCGGCTCGGCGGAAGCGCGGGGGCCATCAGCCAGGAGGTCGTGCAGCGGCTGGCTTCGATCATGGGCTCGAACGTCCGGGTAACGCTGGAGATCCGGGCCGACGTACCCGACGGCATACCGGAGAAGGTCGAGCGCGACGTCTCAGAGAATTGCAACACCCTCAGATTCCGGGAGTACGATTTTCGCGAGTGACCTCCGAAGACTATCGGGGGTTGCTGATCCCATTAGACTGATCACGACCTACATGCACATCCCGCCGCTCTTTGTGACGGAGGGTAGTTGGTCTTTGGGGTAGGCGATCACGATGCCGGAGAGCCGGCTCGCATGAACGACCCGTCTACCAGATGGGGAACGACGGGGACCGTGTTGGGTGCGAGGCAGAAGTCCAGGTCCTTCTCGTAGTCGAGGCGCTTGAGCCTGCGGGCGGCGGTGTTCGCGCGGAGTGCTCGTTCGGGGCGGCTTCCGTGTTCTTTGACGATGCGGCTGGCCCGTTCGTCGAGGTCGGCGCCGCCGTCGCGCAGGTGGGCCAGGATCTCGCCGGCCGCCGACTCGTCTTCTGAGGCCCTACGACCCCGCCACCCGCAGCCGACGACCACGACGCGCGAGCATGCTTCGGCCGCCAGCAGCTCGTCGGCAACGGCCCCAGCGTTGACGAAGGCCCCGGTGTAGACGGCGGAGGCGCCTTGGGCGGCCTCTATGATCCTGGTCCCGTTCGTGGAGGAGAGCGCGACGGTGGAGCCGGGGGGGACAACGGCTTCGCTCACCTCGACGGGCGAGTTGCCGAAGTCGAAGCCCTGTACCTTGGCGCTGCCGCGTTCCCCGATACGGAAGTCGGCCGGGTAGCGGGCGGCTTCTTCGATGGAGGCGACAGGAACGACGCGCGCGCCTTTGGAGACGAGGACCGCGATGGTCGTGCTGGCCCTGTAGGTGTCCACGACGATCACCGCGGCGCCCTCGCGCGCTGCCCTTCGGGCGCCCCTCTCTCCCGCGCCGTAGGCGGCGATCACGTTAAGCCGACCGTCCCGTCATCCGCGGGATTATACGCGCCGGACCGGGACGGTTCGGCCGACGTCCGGCTTGCGCGGGGCGGGGGCTCTGCTAACCTTCCGTCCGTTGGTTCCTGGGGAAAGGAAACATGCATGACCGAACAGGTCGCGCGGCAGCCCGTCGCCGAGGGGGGCGCCCGCACGCCGGTTGGCGCCGTACACGTCGTGGACCCGCACCCGCTGAACTGGTTGTACGTCACCTGGAACACGATGGAGGAGCCCGTCCGCACCGATGAGAGAGGCCGCATGGTCGGCGCTGTGATGGAAGACTCGCGCTGGACGGACGACAAGACGCTGGAGATCGACGTGCGGCGCGGCATCCGGTTCCAGGATGGCGAGCAGTGCGACGCCCACAGCGTCAAGCGCGCTTTCGAGGAGATGCAGCGGTGGAAGGCGCCGCACCCACCGGGGTCCAACTTGAACATCCACCCCGAGACGGTGGCGGAGGTCGTGGACGACTACAAGCTGCGCCTGCGCTTCCCCACGCCGGACGGGCTCGTGCTGGGCAAGATGCGCGGCATGCACATCCCGAGCACCCGGTTCTGGCAGGAGGAGGGCTTCGGCTACAGGAAGCTCGGCAGCGGCGAAGGCCACTGGTGAGTGATCGACGCTCCGGGCCCGTGGGGCACCGGTCCATTCACCCTCACCGAGGGCTACTCTTCCCTGTACAACGAGATCGCCATCATGAGGTACGAGCCTTTCGCCTGCACCTGGCTCGACACGCGCCAGGACCGCACCGATAAGGTAGTCCTCACGGCCAACCCCGACCACTGGAACAGGGAGCGCGGTCCGAGGCTAGAGAGGGTCGTCTTCCACAACGACATCCCGCCGGATAAGGCCCTCGACCTCGTGTGCGACGCGGAGGGCGAGGTCGACATCGTCACCGAGGTCTCGCCCGCCGACGCGGAAAGGGTGGAGGAGAGCGAGCACGCCCGGCTGTACGCCATAGACGCGATGCGGGTGGTGCTCGGCCTCGTCAACCGCGGGGTCGAAGACGCGCCGCTCGGAGACGCGCGCACGCGCCGGGCGTTTAACATGGCCGTTGACCGCGACCGCCTGGCGCGCGAGGGCTTCGGCGGGTACGCGTACCCGGCCTCCGGCGTCACCCCGCCCTACGCCGGCGGCTTCCCCGGCACCGAGCCCTACGCCTACGACCCCGACGGGGCGAAGAGGCTCCTGCGGGAGGCCGGCTGGCCCGAGGGACGCGCACTGCGGGTGGCGGTGGACGGGGACCTCGAAGGGGTGGCGAACATGGTCGCCGAGGACCTGCGCGGTGCTTTGGGGATAGGGGTGGAGGTCACGGTTACCCCGCCCGAGGAGATGCTCGCCGGCCAGCACGCCCTGGCCGAGAAGGTCCTGGCGCTGCCCTTCGACATCCTGGTGTTCGCCTGGATCGACCTCACCAGCGACGCGCCCCCGGCGTTTATGCACGGCGAGCTCTACGGCGAGACCGGCCCGTTTCGCGCGGGTCCCCCGGTGGAGAGGTTCGAAGAGCTCATGGGCGAGTTCGCCATCACGACCGACGCCGGCCGGCAGGAGGAGCTGGCGGTGGAGATAGACCGGTTCGTCTACGAGGAGGCGCTCTCCCTCTTCCTCGTCTACCCGCAGGCCCTGTACGCCGTGAACCGGCACGTGGATTTCGTGGGCCACGCCACCACCTTCGAGCTCGCCGAGACCGAGGTCACCGAAGAACACTGGTCGCGCAGGAACGGTTCGTAGGACGGCCAGAAAACAGAGACCAGAGGAGGAGGCCGTATGGCAGATGCCAGGATCAAGGACACCATCACGCTCGCGGAGGCGCGGAGGGTTATAGAGGCCGCCGAGCGCAAAGCCGAGGAGATCGGCCAGCCCATGGACATCGCCGTGTGCGACGCGGGCGGCAACCTCAAGGCCCACGTCCGCATGGACACCGCGAACGTCGGGAGCATCACGATCTCCATAAACAAGGCCTACACCGCCATCGCCTTCCAGTGCCAGACGGCCGACCTCACGGCCGACACGCGCCCCGACGGCCCCATCTACGGCCTCAACGACGCCCACGGCGGGCGGCTCGTCGTCTTCCCCGGCGGCATCCCCCTGGTCCGCGACGGCAACATCGTCGGCGCCATCGGCGTCAGCACCGGCACCACAGAGCAGGACCAGCAGGTGGCCGAAGCCGGCGTTTTGGCTTTTGGCCCTTAGCTTTTAGCAGTTGGCTAATGGCTAAGAGCGGAGGCCGAAGGCCGTAGCGGGCTAAAGGCCAATGGCTGCCGGCGCGTAGCGCCGGCCTAATTATTTTTTTCGAATATGGTGAGGGGGG
>CAXTDD010000189.1:0-3953 GCA_964242955.1 uncultured Rubrobacteraceae bacterium
CACCTACCTCGCCCCGTAGCCCCCGGCTTCGAGGGCCGGGGCGAGGTAGGTGAGGAAGCCCAGGATGACGCCCCCTTCGACCAGCGCGAGCAACACTACCAGCACGGCCCACGGGCTCCTTAGGAAAAGCCCGATCCGCGCGAGCGCCCCCGCCCCTTCGTTCGCCTTCTCCGGCTCGGGCAGGCGGGCGAGCATGAGCCCGAGGACGAAGGACGCCAGGACCGTAACCGCGAAGGCGAGCCGCCAGAGGTCCAGGTAAGCCGCCAGCCCCGCCCCCGCGGTGGCGAGGCCGGTCGCCACGCCCGAGGAGGCGAGCTGGTTGGAGAGCGCTCTCTGCCGGCTCTCCAGCGGCACGACGTCCCCGATGTAGACGAGCGAGGCCGGTATGACCGCCGCGAAGAGCCCGCCCGTGAGCGCCCGCGCCACCACGAGGACCGCGAGGTTGGGGGCCAGCGCGGAGAGAAGTCCCGGCACGAGCGCCAGGATCAGGGCCAGCCGTATCACCCGCACCCGCCCGAGCCTGTCCGAGAGCACCCCCCAGACCGGCTGCATCAGCCCGTAGAGCAGGAAGTACAGGCTCGCCGCCGCCGAGACCCCGGCGAGGGACACCCCGAGATCCGCCGCCATCGTCACCAGCATCGGCGCGATGGTGAAGCGGTCGAAGGTGCTCAGGAAGGCCGCCGCCATGAGCAGCCGCAGCCGGCCCCTCAACCCCGCGTAGTCGGACTCCACCGGCTATACGTCTCGCCGCAGAAAACAGAGAAAACACACGAAGGCAACCCTACGCCAGTCGCCCCGGGAGAACAAGCGTCGGGTAATCGGGATGCGGAGAAGCATCCGTTTGATCGGGACCGGCTCTGCTAAACTCGGGCGTCGTGGAACCTGTGAGAGAACATGCGGACCGGCTCCTGGCCGCCGGCGTGGCCGGGAACGACACCTCCCACGGGGGCGAGAACAACCTCTACAGGATGCGCCTCCTCGTCGAAGGAGACGCCAACAACACCTACGGCATGGAAGATTTGCTGCGCGGCGTGACCTTCGAGGAGGCCTACGACGCCGTCTCGCGCCAGCTCGGCAACCCGCCGGACGACGACGAAGTACCGGGGCGGGGGCGCATCGACCCCGAGCGCACGGCCGAGGAACTGGTGAAGGCCGGCGGGCGCATCCGGGCCGTCGCCGGGTCCGGGGGACGCTTCGTCTTCGGCACCGGGCACCCTGGCGCCCTGCTCCTCTACTACCTGGGGCTCGCCGCGTGGGCGGAAGACCTGGGAGCCGAGGTCCTGACGGCGGAGACGAAGGGACTCTACGACCGCCGGGGGACGCCCCTGGACTGGGCCGGCCCCGTGGGCACTTTAGGCGACGGGGCGAGCCTCTTTCACACGCACAGCCCCGACCCGATGCGGGACGTCCTGGAGAGCGCCGGCCCGGTGGACCTGGTGGTCGCCGACCACGGCTTCGCGGGGGCGGCGGTCGCCGCCGGCGTCCCGGCCGTGGCGATCATGGACACCAACGATCCCGCCTTCGCCGTGGCGGCCGGCCGCGGCGCGGACCTGACCGCGATACCCATGGACGACAACCGGCCGCTGAACGCCTACGCCGCCGCCCTGGAGATCGTCAAGTCCGGCAAGTAGGTCTGACGGGCCCTGTCACACGGAAGGCCGCCGTCTCGTCTTAGGGGTAGAGGTCTACGAAAGGCGGGCGCGTGACCACGGACGGAGAACCCGGGGCCGGAGGCGCGGAGAGGGCAGAGGTTTTCGGGCGGCATCGCCCGCGGCTCTTCTCGATCGCGTACCGGATGCTCGGAAGCGTCATGGATGCCGAGGACGTGGTCCAGGAGGCGTTCGAGCGCTGGCAACGGGCTTCGGCCGCGGAGGTGCGCTCGCCGGGGGCCTACCTCTCCGCCGTCGTCACGCGGCTCTCCATAGACCAGTTGAGGAGCGCCAGGGTGCGGCGCGAGCGGTACGTGGGGCCCTGGCTGCCGGAGCCTTTGCCCACGCAGCAGGAGCCCGACGCCTCCGAGGCCGTCGTCCTCGACGAGTCTCTCTCCGTGGCGTTTCTGGTCCTGCTGGAGAGTTTGGCGCCCGCCGAGCGGGCCGTCTTCCTGCTGCGCGATGTCTTCGATTACGAGTACGCGGAGATCGCTTCCCTCGTCGGCAAGAGCGAGGCCAACTGTCGCCAGATCTCACGCCGGGCGCGGCAGGCGGTCGCCGCCCGGCGGCCCCGCTTCGAGACCTCGCCCGAGCAGGAGCGGCGCCTGATCGACGGCTTTCTGGAAGCCTGCCTGGACGGCGACATGGACGGCCTGCTCGCGCTGCTCTCCGAGGACGTCATCCTCTACTCCGACGGTGGAGGGAAGACCCGCGCGGCGCTCAACCCGATCCACGGCGCGGAGAACGTCGCCCGCTTCCTATCCGGCATACTCCGCAAGGCGCCGCCGGGCCTCGTCCAGGGGACCCAGATCAACGGCCGCCCCGGCTTCGTCACGTATTTTGAGGACGGACACCCCCAGGGCGCCACGACCTTTGACGTCACCGAGGGCAGCATCCGGACCATCCGCCTCGTGGTCAACCCGGAGAAGCTCGGTGGCATTCCCTCGCTGCGGGAGGTCGAGCGATGAAGCCCCCGATACCGGCCCTCGAACCCTTCGTCCGCCAGCGGACCGTGCTCCTGACCACCCACCGCCGCGACGGCACCCCCGTAGGGACCCCGGTGCACGTCGCCGTGGACGGGGACCTCGCCTTCGTCCGCACCTGGGATACCATCTGGAAGCTCAAGCGAATTCGCAACGACCCCGAGGTCGAACTCGCCCCTTCCACGTTCCGCGGCGAGCCGACGGGGCCGGCGATCCGGTTGCGCGTCAGGATCCTGAACGGCGAGGAGTCGGCCCGCGCCGGCCGGCGGCTGGCCGGCAAGTACCCGTTTCTGCACGGTGTCCTCATCCCGCTAATTCACCGCCTGCGCGGTAACGAAACCATGCACGTCGAGCTGAGACCTGCAGCGGAGGAGAACGTGGAGTGAGCGCGGCTGAGGTACTGGTAACGGGCGGGACCGGGGTGCTCGGGAGCCGGGTCGTGGACCGCCTGCGTTCGGTGGGAGTCGAGGCGCGGACGATGAGCCGGAGGGAAAACCCGGGCACGATAAGGGGAGATTTGATCTCGGGCGAAGGGTTGGACCGTGCCGTTCGCGGCGTCGACACGATAGTCCACTGCGCGTCGAGCCCGTACCGCAAGGTCCGCCAGACGGACGTCGAGGGAACCTTCCGTCTGCTGCAGGCCGCCGCCAGGGCCGGCGTCGCGCACGTCGTGTTCGTCTCCATCGTCGGCATAGACCGCGTCCAGTCCTACCCCTACTATCGGGCCAAGCTGGCCGCCGAACGGGCCGTGGAGGGCTCGCCGGTGCCGTACACGATCCTGCGGGCCACCCAGTTCCACGACCTCGTCCTCGTGGCGATGCGGGCCCTCGACCGGATGCCCGTGATGGCGGTTCCCCGGGGGTTACCGGGCCAGGCCATAGACTCCGGGGAGGTCGCCGACCGGCTGGTCGAGATCTCGCTCTCAGAGCCCCTCGGACGCGCCCCGGACGTGGGCGGACCCGAGGTCCGGACGCTGGCCGACGCCGCGCGCGGCTACCTCGAAGCGACGGGACGCCGGAAAGCCGTCCTGGAGATCCCGCTGCCGGGCAAGACGGCGCGTGAGATCGGCACCGGCGCGCTCACGTGCCCCCACAACAGGTACGGCAGAATCCGCTGGGAAGAGTTCCTGCGCCGGAAGATCGGGAACGGCGGCGGTCCTCCCGAAGTAAGGAGCACGTTGTGACGCGTTCGGGCGGCTGGCTCAGGGCCGGCCTGCTGCTGCTCGCCGTGGCGCCGCTGGTCGTCGGGGCGTGGGGGGGGGGGGGGGGGCGCGGGGGGGGGGGGGGGGTTCAGACGCCCCCCCCGGGCCGGGGGGGCGGCC
>CAXTDD010000189.1:3963-5790 GCA_964242955.1 uncultured Rubrobacteraceae bacterium
GGCGCTGTTCGCGCCCCGCTCGTTCTTCGACGATTTCCCGGCCGCCGGCAGGCACTGGGTCTCCGCGCTCGGCCCCTACAACGAGCACCTCGCGCGCGACGTAGGCGCGCTGAACCTGGCCCTCGGCGTGCTGCTCGTGGTGGCCGCCGTCCTGCTCGAAAAGAGGCTGGTGCGGGCGTCGCTCGCCGCGTGGCTCGTCTACGCGGTTCCGCACCTCGTCTTCCACATCTCCGAGTACGGCGCGCTCTCGCCGCTCGACGATGGGATAAACATCTTCGTCCTGGCGCTGGCGGTGCTGCTCCCGCTTCTCCTCCTCGTCGCGTCGTTGCGGGCGGGAGAAGACGACGAACCGGCGTCCGGGTGACCTCGCCGTCAAGTACCGGAGGAGACACGGCCTCTGGGACGCGGCGGCTCGCGGCCTGTTGCCTCGCTCCCTAATCCGACGCCTGGGGGCCCGTTTGGCTCTGCGGGCCGGTGCCGAGGATGCAGCGGAAGGTCTCGGTCACGAGGTCGTCTACCTCGGGGGGTGGGGGTTCGCCGGCTATGAGGTGTCTGCGGCCGGCGGCGTAGGGGACGTCCACGAGGGCGAAGACCACGCGGCGCACCGCGGCGGCGTCCGCGCCTTTGCCGTAGCGCCGGATCGCATGGTTCGTGATCGCCTGGACGACGTCGGCGTTGAGCGTGGCGAGCTCGTCCCCCAACTCGTCCGACCACTTCTCCGCCAGGTCCTCGCGGCGGTAGAGCAGCATCACCCTCGCCGCGTCGAGGTGATCCCGCGTCCACTGCACGTTGTACAGCGCCGCCCCGAGCGCGGCCCCATCGAGGTCCTCCGCTCCGAGGGCTTCGATAAAACCCCGCTGAAAACGCTTGATGGTGCGGACCCAGAGCCGGGCGAGCAACAGGTCCCTCGACCCGAAACGGTGGTAGATCGAACCCACCGGCGCGTCCAACAGTCCGGCTATCCCCGAGATCGTCGCCGCCGCCGGCCCACCACCGGCCACCAGCCGCATGGCCGCGTCCAGGATCTGATCCTCATCGAACTTCGCCGGTCTCGGCACGTCCCCCGCTCTCCAGGGCAACCCAGCGCCCGAGTTTGTGATCCCGTTCGCAAACACCCGTTGCGGACGCAGATTATAGAGGCTATGTTTTAGAACACAAATTCTAGTACGGTGCGACTAGAAAGGAGACCGATGAGTATCGGCGTAGCAACGGACACGGCGCATACGGCGCCCCGCCGACGCCGGTGGACGCGCCGTTGGCCCGGCTGGATCGGATACGCGACGGCTGCCTGGTCGCTGGCGTACGGCCTGCTTGGGGTGTACTGGGCGTTGGGTGGCGCGGGCTTCCCGTTCGGCGGCGCGAACGACCCGAGCGCCGAGCTGTCGATCCTCGAAAGTACGCGGGCTGAGACCGGCGCCCCGGTCGTCGCCGTTGTGGGATTCGTGGGTGTTCTGGCGGCGTTGGCGATGTCCCGGGGCTGGGGGCGTGGGTTCTTCCGCGCCGGACTGCTCATCTTTGCCTGGATCCTGGCCGCGGCGTTGATGCTGCTGATACCGGACTACCGCGTGCTGGTGGCCGTGGCCTACGCGCCCATCGTCCTCGCCGGGGCCCCGTTCGGTTGGCCGCCGGGCGTCGGCGTCCTCGCCGCGTTTCCGTGGCCGGTGGTCAACCAGGGCGTCTGCATCGGCGGCGGGCGGCGGGGGGGCGCCGTCGCCAACATGCGCCCCGACCTGTGGGCGGGCATCGTCGCCAACGAGCCCTTCGTGGACGTGCTGAACACCATGTCCGACACGGGCCTGCCGCTGACGCCGCCGGGTCCTCCAGGGG
>CAXTDD010000190.1:0-5785 GCA_964242955.1 uncultured Rubrobacteraceae bacterium
GCCCTCGACCGGCGGCGCGGTCGAGTGGGAGCCGGTGGCGACGATGGTGCTGCGGGCCTCCAGCCGGCGGCCGTCCACGGAGATCGCGCGCGGCGACTCGAAGCGGGCCTCGTCCTCGAAGACGTCGACCCCGAGACTGCGGAAACGCTCCGGGCTGTCGGACTCGCCCGCCTGTTCTATAACGCGCCGCATCCGGTCCATCACGGCCGGGAAGTCCACCTCGACCTCGCCGCTCTTGATGCCGTACTCTTGGGAGTGGCGGACCAGGTGGGCGACGCGGGCGCTCTTGACGAGGGTCTTCGTGGGGACGCAGCCCCGGTAGAGGCAGTCGCCGCCGAGCTTGTCGCGCTCGACGAGGGCCACCTTCGCGCCCAGGGAGGCCGCCCCGGCGGCGGAGACGAGCCCCGCCGTGCCGCCGCCGATCACGACCAGGTCGTAGTTAGAGGCCAAAGGTCAGGCTCCTTCCGTCCGTATCGTGTCCGGGAGATCCTTCCACCGGACCCCCACAGTGTAAGCGTTAGTTCTTACGGGACGCTTAACGGAAATGGCGATGGCCGCCAACGTAAGGGGTAAACTCCGGACCATGACTTTAGTTAAGGTGTGCGGGATAACCAACGTCGCTGACGCCCGCGGGGCCGCCGAAGCCGGGGCCGACGCCGTCGGCTTCATCTTCGCGCAGAGCCCCCGGCGGGTCGGCGCGGAGGAGGCGCGCAGGATCTCCATCGCCCTCCCCGACAATATCTTGAAGGTCGGCGTCTTCGTGAACGCGCCGCCGGAGGAGGTGCTGCGGACGGCGGCCGGGGCAGGCCTGGACGTGGCGCAGCTCCACGGCGACGAGACGCCGGAGGTGGTGGCGGCCGTCCGGGCCGGCGGGGTTGCCGTGATGAAGGCGCTGCGGGTGCGTAACGCTGACGACCTTGCGGATGTCGAAAGGTTCGACGCTGACCTGTTCCTGCTCGACGCGTACAGCGAGAAGGCGCGGGGCGGGACCGGAGAAACGTTCGATTGGGGGGTGGCGAAATCGCTCAGGGGCCGTGGTAACATCGTCATCTCCGGGGGGCTGGCGCCGGAGAACGTCCGGTCGGCCATAGAGTATTTCGAGCCCTACGGCGTGGACGCCTCCTCATCCCTAGAAGACGCGCCCGGAAAAAAGAACGAAGACGCTGTTCGGAGGTTCATCGTTGCGGCAAAAGGTTGAGAGTCGTGAAGGGTACTTCGGGCCCTTCGGCGGCAGGTTCGTCCCCGAGACCCTGATCCACGCCCTGGAAGAGCTCGAAGAGGCCTACGAACGCTACCGCAGAGACCCCGAGTTCAACGAGGAGCTCGACCGCCTGGCCCGCGACTTCGTCGGCCGCCCGACGCCGCTGATGTTCGCCGAAAGGCTTACCCGCAAGTGGGGCGGGGCGAACGTGTGGTTCAAGCGGGAGGACCTGGCGCACACGGGGGCGCACAAGATCAACAACGCCCTCGGCCAGATGCTCCTCGCCGAACGCATGGGCAAGAACCGCATCATCGCCGAGACCGGCGCCGGCCAGCACGGCGTCGCCACCGCGACCGTCGCCGCCCTCTACGGCCGCGACTGCGTCGTCTATATGGGCGAAGAGGACACGCGCCGCCAGGCCCCGAACGTCCTGCGCATGAAGTTGTTGGGGACGGAGGTGGTTCCCGTCACGACCGGCTCGGGCACCCTGAAAGCGGCGCTCAACGAGGCGATCCGGGACTGGGTCGCGAACGTCGAGGACACCCACTACATCATCGGGACGGTCGCCGGACCCGCACCGTACCCCCGCCTGGTGCGCGACCTGCAGTCCGTCATAGGCCGCGAGCTGGAAGCCCAGTCCCGCGGGCGGTTCGGGGGCGACCCCGACGCCATCGTCGCGTGCGTCGGCGGCGGCTCGAACGCCATCGGCGCTTTCCACCCGTTCGTCGGGCGCGAGAACGTGAGGCTCGTCGGCGTGGAGGCCGCGGGCCGCGGTATCGAGACGGGCGAGCATGGGGCTTCCTTGACCGGCGGGAGTCCCGGCGTGTTGCACGGGAACCTGAGCTACGTCTTGCAGACCGACGAGGGCCAGATCCGGGAGGCCCACTCCATAAGCGCGGGCCTGGATTACCCATCCGTCGGTCCCGAGCACGCCTACCTCAAGGACGAGGGGTTGGTCGAGTACGCGAGCGTCACCGACGACGAGGCCCTCGAAGCGTTCGTCTCGACCTCGCGGCTCGAAGGTATCATCCCGGCGCTGGAGACGTCGCACGCGATACACTACGCCGCGAAGGTGGCCCGCGAGCTCGGGCCCAACAAGAACCTCGTCATCAACCTCTCCGGCCGCGGCGACAAGGACATCGGCGTCGTCGCCGCGGCTTTGGGCATGGACGCGCGGGAAGCGGGCGAAGATCCCTCGTGAGCGGCGCCGAGAGGCTTAGGGGGGTTTTCCCGGAGGGACGGACGGCCCTCGTGCCGTACCTCACGGGAGGCTACCCGACGCTCGAGGGCGCGGCCGAGGTGGGGGAGGCGTTTCTGGACGCCGGGGCGGACGTGCTGGAGATAGGGATTCCGTTCTCCGACCCGCTCGCGGACGGGCCGACGATTCAGGACACGACGACCCGGGCCATCGAGAACGGGGCCGACCTGCGCTACTGCCTGGGCCTCGCCGCGCGTTTTGCGGACCGGGTGCCGGTCGTGTTCTTGCTCTACTACAACACCATCTTCGCCAGGGGTGCGGAGCGGTACCTGGACGAGGCGGCGGAGGCCGGGGTTTCGGGGCTCGTGATCCCGGACCTCCCCGTGGACGAGGCCGCCCCCTTCGCCCGGATGTGCGCCGACCGCGGCGTCGGCTTCTGCCCGCTAATCGCCCCGACCTCGTCTGAACGGCGGGTGGAGGAGGCGGTGGCGCTCGCGACGGGTTTCGTCTACTGCGTCTCGGTAGCAGGAGTGACCGGGGTGCGGGACAAGCTACCGCCGAAGGCCGTCGAGCTCTTGCGGCGGGTAAGGGCCAAGACGGATGTGCCGGTGGCCTTGGGGTTCGGTATTGGGTCGCCCGAGGCCGCGGCGGAGGCGGCTGCCGAGGCCGACGGGGTCATCATCGGGAGCAAGCTGATGCGGCTGGTCGGCGAGGGCGGGGCCGGGGAGGCCGGAAGCTGGCTGCGCGACGTTCGGGAGGCCATCTCGGCGGTGGAGAAGGCGGGGGACGGGCATCAGGAACTGGCTTAGCAAGCGCAGGGAGTACTCGCGGACCGCGGCCGAGACCGAGAGCGGCGTCGGGCCGATGGACGCCGTCTTCACCAAGTGCGAGCGTTGCGGGCAGCCGATCTACGAGAAGGACCTCGCCGCCCGGTACAACGTCTGCCCCCACTGCGAGTTCCACTACCCGCTCTCGGCACCCCAGCGGGTCAGGCTCCTCCTGGACCGCAACTCCTTCGAGGAGCGCGATGCGGACCTCCTGGCGGGCGACCCTCTGGGCTTCGAGGGTTACGAGGAGCGGCTGGAGAAGGCGCGCAAGAAGACGGGCCTCGACGACGCGGTCCTGAGCGGCACCGGGGCCATCGGCGGGCGGCGGGTGGCGCTCGCGGTCATGGACTTCCGGTTCATCGGGGGGTCGATGGGCAGCGTCGTCGGGGAGAAGGTCGCGAGGACCGTGGAGCGGGCGGCCGAGGAGGAGTTGCCGGTGGTAATAGTCTCGGCCTCCGGCGGGGCCAGGATGTTCGAGGGCGTCTACTCGCTCATGCAGCTCGCCAAGACCAGCGTCGCGCTGTCGAGGTACGCCGAGGGTTCGTGGCCCTACATCTCGGTGCTCACCGATCCCACGTTCGGGGGGGTGACGGCCTCCTTCGCCACGGCGGCGGACGTCGTGATCGCCGAGCCGGGGGCCAGGATCGGCTTCGCCGGTGCCCGGGTCATCGAGCAGACGACCAGGGAGAGGCTGCCCGAGGGGTTCCAGACCGCCGAGTTTCAGAGGGACCACGGGATGGTGGACAGGATCGTGCACCGGCTTGCTTTGCGGGGAGACCTCGAACGGCTGCTGGGGTTCCTGGCGTGATCCTGGAGTTCGAGCGCCCGATCAAGGAGCTTGAGGCCCGCATCACCGACCTCCACCGCCTGGCCGGCGAGAGCGAGGGGCTGCAGGCGGAGATCTCACGCCTCGAAGACGCCCTGGCCTCGGCCAAACGGCGCGTCTACACGAACCTCTCCCCCTACCAGCGCGTCCAGGTCGCCCGCCACCCCGGCCGTCCCAACTTCCGCGCCTACCGCGACGCCCTGGTCGAGGACTTCTACGAGCTCTCCGGCGACCGGCTGCACGGCGAGGACGTCGCCGTGCGCGGCGGCTTCGCGCGCCTCAAGCCCGGCCTCGGCGGCCACGCGGTGGTCCTGATCGGGCACGACAAGGGCGCGGACGTGACGGCCCGTGTCGCCGGCAACTTCGGCATGGCCCACCCTGAGGGCTACCGCAAGGTCCAAAGGCTCTACGAGCTGGCAGGACGCTTCGGCCTTCCCATAGTGCTGCTGGTGGACACGCCCGGGGCCTTCGCCGGGCGCGAGGCGGAGGAGCGGGGCCAGGCGTGGGCCATCTCCGCCGACCTCATGGCGCTCTCGAAGGCGCCGGTGCCGGTCGTCTCGTTCGTGATCGGGGAGGGCGGCTCGGGCGGCGCCCTCGCCATGTGCCTGGCCGACTACGTCGGGATGCTCGAAAACTCATACCTCTCCGTCATTGCGCCGGAGTCTTGCGCCTCCATCATCTTCCGCGACCCCGGCCGCGCCGCCGAGGCCGCCGAGGCCCTCAAACTCACGGCCCGCGACCTCAAGGACCACGGCATCGTGGACGAGGTCTTGCCCGAGCCCTTGGGCGGCGCCCACAACGAGCCCGAAGACGCCATCGAAACCGTCGGCGAGGCCCTGGGCCGCGTCGTCTCCGGCCTCTCGGAGACGGACCCCGCAGCCCTCGTCGCGGCCCGCCACGACCGCTACCGCCGCATCGGCGAACGCGCCATGCGATAGCGGCCCGCTTCGCGGACCGCGCTGTCAGCTTTCAGCCCGCTCCGGCTTTGCCTCCGCTTTCAGCGGTCAGCTTTTTGTGCGCTTTTGCGGGGCGGTTTGCCGGCCCGTAGCTTTACCTTCGAATGGTGAGGTAGACGGAGATGAGGGCTGCGACGAGCGCTGGCACGGTGAAGAAGAGGGCGGCCCTCGCGCCGACGTAGACCACGGTGACGTAGCCCGCGGCGAGGAGCACGAGGACCGCCGCGTAGGCGACCATCCAGGCCGGAGAGCGCACCCGGCTTCTCCGATTTCCTATCCGAAGAAGGTCTCGGCGTCCCTGTAGAGGCTGTCAGGGACGGTCTTGGTCTCGTCGGTGGCTTCGGAGAGGTCCACGGTGACGATCTCGCTGCCGCGCAGGGCGACCATCTTGCCCCACTCCCCGTTCTTGACGGCCTCGGCGGCGCGCAGGCCGTAGCGGGTCGAGAGGATGCGGTCGTAGGCCGTCGGGGTGCCGCCGCGCTGCAGGTGCCCGAGCACGACGTGGCGGGTCTCGATGCCGGTGCGAGATTCGATCTCTTTTGCCAGCGTCTCCGCGATGCCGCCCAACCGGACGTGGCCGAACTCGTCCGTCTCCGTGTTCTGGGTCATGAACTCTTCGGAGAGGGTAACGCCCTCGGAGACGGCGACGAGGCCCCACTTCTCGCCGTTGGCGGCGCGCTTCTCGAAGATGGAGGCTATCTCGTCCAGGTTTGGCTCCACCTCGGGGATGAGGGTTACGTTGGCGGCGGAGGCGAGGCCGGCGCCCCAGGTGATCCA
>CAXTDD010000191.1:0-5762 GCA_964242955.1 uncultured Rubrobacteraceae bacterium
GACGAACCAACTCGCGATCCTCACGGCCCTCCCGCACACGCCGTTCACCTCAACCTCCCAGGTCATTCCTCGTGAACTACACAAGTCTGTGTACTTAAATGTGGAGTATAAGTGCACAGACTTGTATAATCAAGGGGTTGGATCGCAAAGTGCTTTGAGGTGCAGGTGATGGTTCGAAGGACAGAAGGTGAACGGTCGGTGAGGAGGAGGCCGGGGGCGGAGAAGTTGTTGAAGGCGGCTTCCGACCTCTTCTACCGGGAGGGCATAAGGGCCGTCGGCGTGGACACCGTCTCGGAGAGGGCGGGGGTCTCCAAGAGGACGCTCTACAACCGCTTCGGGGGCAAGGACGGGCTCGTCGCCGAGTACCTCCGTCGCCGCGACGAGGGGTGGAAGGCGTACCTGCGCGAGGCGACCGAAGCCGTGGTCGAGCCCAAGGAGAAGCTGTTGGCGGTCTTCGAGGCGTATGAGGAGTGGTTGGTGGGCGAGGATTTTCGGGGCTGCGCGTTCGCCAACGCCGTGGCCGAGATCCCCGACCCGGACCACCCGGCCCGCGTCGTCGCCCGGCGGCACAAGGAGGGGGTCGAGGAGCACCTGGTGATCTTGGCGAAAGAGGCCGGGTTCGACGGGCCCAGGACCCTCGCAAAGCGGCTGCTCCTGTTGCTCGAAGGTGCCGCCGCGACGGCGGCGATGCGCCGCAGCCGCGAGCCCATCGGCGTGGCGCGTTCCCTCGCGCGGGAGCTGCGCGACGGCGGATCGCGCTGAGGCCCCGCTTGCCGGTTGCTCGCGGTCGAAGAGCTCCAGTTCTACGCTGACCCAACCATCGTGCCGACCAGACGGGTATCATGGGTCCGAAGGCGGACGCCCGAGGAGGAACACATGCTGGAAGCCGAGAAGACCTACGAGCACGTCCTGACCGCGTCGGACGGTCCGGTCGCGTACGTGACGATGAACCGGCCCAAAAAGCGGAACGCGCTCTCCCTGGACCACATGCTGGAGTTGATCGACTGCTTCCGCTCCATCGGCGAGGCCAAAGAAACATCGGTCGTCGTCCTGCGCGGCGAGGGACCCGCCTTCTGCGCCGGGCACGACCTCTCCGAGATGGTCGGGCGGGACCCGGGTTTCTACCGGCGCCTCTTCGACGTCTGCTGCGAGCTCATGGAGACCATCCAGGCCATACCGCAGCCCGTCATAGCCGAGGTGCACGGGGTTGCGACCGCGGCCGGTTGCCAGCTTGCGGCGACCTGCGACCTCGTGGTGGCGGCCGAGGAGGCGCGGTTCGCGACGCCGGGCGTGAGGATCGGTCTCTTCTGCTCCACCCCGATGGTCGCCCTCAGCCGCGCCGTCAGCCAGAAGAAAAGCATGGAGATGCTCCTGACCGGCGACTTCATCTCGGCAGAGGAGGCTAAGGCCGAGGGCCTCGTAAACAGGGTAGTGGCGGCGGAGGACCTCGCATCCGAGACGCGCTCCCTGGCCGGCAGGATCTCCGAGGCCAGCCCGCTCGTCGTCGGCGTCGGCAAGCAGGCCTTCTACCGACAACTGGAGATGCCGGCCGAACAGGCCTACGGCTACGCCAAAGAAGTCATGTCCTTCAACGCCACCTTCGCCGATGCCCAGGAGGGCATGTGCGCCTTCCTGGAGAAGCGCGAGCCCCGGTGGCAGAACCGCTGACACCACCATGACCGAGACCGTCGTCCGGCCCACGGAGGAGCAGGAACGGGTAACCGAGGGCCTGCCCCCGTACAACGTCGTCTTGCACGACGACGAAGACCACAGTTACGAGTACGTCATCCTGATGCTCAAGAAGGTCTTCGGCCATTCCGTGAACAGGGGCTACGAGATGGCCGTCGAGGTGGACACCACGGGCCGCGTCGTCGTCCTCACCACCCACCTCGAGGAGGCGGAGCTCAAACGCGACCAGATCCAGGCCTTCGGCCCCGACCCCCTCATCCCCCGCTGCAAAGGCTCCATGTCCGCAACGGTGGAACCGGCTGAGGGCTGACCTCAGCCGTCCGCGGGGGCGAGGCGGAAGATGCGGTCGTCGTCTTCGCTGACGGGGTTACCGTAGGAGTCGTGGTTGCTGGTAGAGACCCAGAGCGAACCGTCTGGGGCCTGGGCGACGTCGCGGACGCGGCCGACCTCGCCGTCGAGGAGGCGCTCTCGGCCGGTGACGTTGCCCCGGTCGTCGAGCT
Source organism: uncultured Rubrobacteraceae bacterium (assembly GCA_964242955.1). Classification (GTDB taxonomy): domain Bacteria; phylum Actinomycetota; class Rubrobacteria; order Rubrobacterales; family Rubrobacteraceae; genus Rubrobacter_D. The sequence goes on from CAXTDD010000191.1 coordinate 2,190, forward strand.
CCAGGCGCCAGAGGCGCTCTCCGCGCAGCGCCGTCACGAAGAGGTCGCCCTCCCACTGGGGGATGGAGCCGTCCACCAGGATCTCGGCGCCGCTGGGCGACGCCTCGCTCGTGGGCCAGACGGTAATGGGATCTACGAAACCCCGGTCCTCGCCGCCCTCGCCCTCGACCTCGGGCCAGCCGTAGTTCTCCCCGGCCCGGATGCGGTTCGCCTCGTCCCACGTGTCCTGCCCAAACTCGCTCGCGAAGAGTTGCCCCCCCGCGTCCCAGGCGAGACCCTGCACGTTACGGTGCCCGTAGGAGTAGATAGGGCTGTTCGGGAACGGGTTATCTACCGGGACCGAGCCGTCCGGGTTTATGCGCAGGATCTTGCCCCCGAGGGATTCCCTGTTCTGGGAGAGGGAGGTATCGCCGGCGTCGCCGGTCGTGACGTAGAGCTTGCCGTCGGGTCCGAACTTGATCCTACCCCCGTTGTGGTACGTGTTGACGGGGATGCCGGTAAGGATGGCCTCGGGCCTCTCCCCGACCCTGAACCGCACCACCCGGTTGTCTTGTTGCGTCGTGTAGTACGCGTAGACGTAGCGGTCCCTCTCGTAGTCCGGCGAGACGGCGATACCGAGAAGCCCACCCTCCCCGGAGCCTCCTTCCGGAAGCGTCTGCAATTCCCGCGTCTCGCCCGACGGGCTGACCCTGAGAAGCCGCCCGGAATCCCGCTCGGTGACGAGCGCGTCCCCGTCGGGCAGGAAGGCGAAGGACCACGGCACCCTGAGGTTCGTCGCCACCGTACCGACCTCGACCCGCGTCGCGGAAGGGCGCCCCTGGTCCGCGGCACCGGTATCTTGCGTCGTCTCGGGTCGGGCCGCGCCGTCCCGCGTCTCCCCGTCCCGCTCGGCGGTTATGGGCGCGGGGTCCCCACCATCGGACCCGGAGCTCCCGGTCGGGGACGAGCATCCCACAAGGAGTACCGCGAGCGCCACGACGAGGACAGGCGAAAGACTCCTGGCTCCAGCTCCGTAACGCACTCTCTGCATTCGACCGTCCTTGTTCGCGGCGTTCCGACCTCGTAGATTATATTGCGCCCGCCGGATCTAAGGCTTCAGGGAGGTGAGGGTGCTCACCTCCGCCCCGGAGAGTTGCAGCCCTGCGGCCGACACGTTCTCTTCCAGGTGCTCCACAGAGGAGGTGCCCGGGATGGGGAGCATGACCGGGGACTTCGCGAGCAGCCAGGCGAGGGCCACCTGGGGGACGGTTGCCTCGTGGCGGGCGCGGATCTCATCGAGTGGACCCCCGGAGAGCGCCAGCTTGCCGGTCGCGAGCGGGAACCAGGGTATGAAGGGGATGCCAGCGTCTTCGCAGGCCAGCAGGACAGCCTCGGAGGTGCGATCGTTGAGGTTGTATCGGTTCTGGACGGAGGCTATCGGGAGGAACTCCCGCGCTTTCTTCAGCTCTTCGGTGCCGACGTTGGAGAGGCCGACGTGTCGAACCTTGCCCGCTTCGCGCAGTCGGGCGAGGGCTTCGAGGGACCTCTCGAACGGGATGCGCCTGTCGGGGCGGTGAAGCTGGTAAAGGTCCACGCGGTCGAGCTTGAGGCGGCGGAGGCTCCCTTCGCACGCTTCGCGCAGGTATTTCGGGCGGCCGTTCGTGCGCCAGCGGCCCGGGCCCTGTCGGGTGTAGCCGCCCTTGGTGGCGATCACGAGGTTCCCGGGGTACGGGTGCAACGCCGAGGAGATCTGGCGCTCGCCCACGCCCGGTCCGTAGGCGTCTGCCGTGTCGATAAAGTCCACGCCGAGCTCGACGGCGCGGCGCAGCACCCGCTCCGCGTTTGCCGGGTCTTGCGGCTCGCCCCACACGCCGGGTCCGCAGAGACGCATCGCCCCGAACCCCAGGCGCGTTACCGTCAGGTCGCCGCCGACGCTCAGCGTGCCGGCGGCGCGTATTCTGTCCTCGGACATCCAACCTCTGCTTCCCCGACGGGTAGCGGCTCGTCCATGCTCTAGAATCGTCGGGAAGAAGGCTAACCGGAAGGCGGTGCCGGGGTAGGAGGAGCTGACACATCTCTGTCGAGCGGCGGCTTGCGGGAGCTCCTGGACGGGCGGCGTCCGTTGCTGGGCGCCGCGTTTCTGGGAGGGTACGCGTGGTCCGTGTTCGCGCCGGGCTCCTTCGGGACGGCGCTATTTCTAGGAACGGGGGCGGTGCTGTTCGCGATCTCGGTGCCCTGGTCCTCGTCGTTTCATCGGGTTTTCGCGCTGGTCGCTTTTGCGGCGCTCGCGGCGGCCGTACTCTCCGGGCGGTTCGACTTCGGGGCTTTCCTGGAGGGGATGCCGACGTATTTTGGCATCGTGGCGGTGCTGCTCGTGTTGAGCATCGCGGGGTACCCCATCCGGGCCGCGCGCTACGAGGCCCAGATCCGGGCCCTCATGGCGGCCCTGATCCAACGCGGCATCGGCGTGAAGGCGACCTCGGGCGTCCTCGGCCACGTGCTCGGCGCGGTGCTCGACGTCGGCGCGTTCGTCCTCATAGACGTCATAGCCGCCCGCGCGGCCCCGAAGGCCCGCCTCGCCGTCCTGAAGTGGGCGGCCCGGGCCTTCTCCTTCGCCCCGCTGTGGACGAACCTCAACGTCTTCACCGCCACGACCATCGTGCTGACCGGCGTCTCCTACCCGGGCTTGCTGGCCGCCACCCTCCCGTTCATCGTGCTCGGCCTCGCCGGCACGGTCTTCGCCGCCCAACGGGAGGGGGGCGAAGCGGAAGAAGTCCCCGGAGCCCGGCTGGACCGGGGCGCTGCTGCGGTCCTCCTGTACCCGGTGCTCCTGGTCTCGGTGGTCGCTGGGGTGAACGTGCTGTTTCCGGACCTGACCCTGACGGCCACCATCGCCGTCACCGTGGCCGTCATAGTGCTCATCATCGCGGCGCTCGCGACCGTGCTGACCCGCAGAACCTCTCCCCTCCGGCGGCTCGCGGACGAGACGCGCGGCTCGCTGGCGTCCTCACACCCGGAGTTCGCCCTGTTCGGCGCCGCCGGCATCCTGGTGCTCTCCCTGCAGGCTTTGGGAGTGCTGGCGCCGCTGGGGGACCTCCTCTCCGCCCTGCCGACCGCGTTCGTCGCGCCCGCGCTGCTGCTGCTCGTAGCCGCAGGTTTCGTCGCCGGCATCCACGTCATCCCGATGGTCCTGCTGCTGGACGCCGCCTTCCCGCTCGACGCGGGCCCGGCCCCCGTTCTCTGGGCCGTCGCCGTCCTCCTCGGTGCCCAATCCACCCTCCTTCTCACCCCCTTCTCCAGCGCCGTCACCATGCTCTCCCGCCTGACGGGCCGCCACCCGGTCGAGGTCGGCCCAAAGAGTAACTGGCGTTTCGGCGTCGCCCTCATGCTCACGGCGCTGGCGTACCTGGCGGTGCTCACAACGCTGCTGTTGTAGGCGAGCTCCCACCGGCCTGCGGTCGCTCTTCCAGCCTTCGTCCCTTCGGAAGTGGCCCGGCGTCGTTACACCAACACATACAGCCCGATGGCCACGAAATGGCACACGCTGCCCAGCAGGACGAAAACGTGCCAGAGGGCGTGCGAGTAGGGCAGTTT
>CAXTDD010000192.1:0-1633 GCA_964242955.1 uncultured Rubrobacteraceae bacterium
TAGTTATATACTACCGTTGTTAGTTTTGCAACCCGTTGCCGCAAACTTTTTTTCGAGGTGCTCGCAAACGAACGGGACTGGACGAAGGCGTTTTACGGGCGTCTCGCGGTTAAAACGGAAGTTAAGAGGTGCGTCACGAAACTCTAAGGAAGACCCAAACCACCACCCCAGCACCTGAAAACCTAAAAACTCAAGAACCTCTAACACTGGGATCGATACGCCGACGAGGCCAACTGGTATCCCCCGGAAGGACCCGCGCGTAGTGATAGGCACGGGGACCGGTAGAAGATTTCGGGGCTCGTCCCGGTCGAGAGTCGGGAATCGAGAGTCGGGAGTCTGGTTTCTTCCGACTCCCTATGCGCGCGGTGCTTGGCGCTGTTGTATTCGCGGGTAGGTGCGACGCGACGACCTACCCGGGTTCCGTATCATGAGTTTACGGTCATTTAACCGACGGTTATCCCGCGTTTAACGCAAGGACGGTTCGGAATCACTAAACTCTGCCTGTTTGGATCGGTGTTCCCCGGGTCATCTGGCGGTGAGGAGGAGCGGATTTTGAGTGGCAAGGACGTGTTGCAGGATTTCCACGTAAGTCGTCTGGACTTTCTAAGGTATTCGCTGGCGACGAGCGTGGCGGTCTGGGCCGGTTCCCAGGTCTCGGGCGTGGACGAGGCGGAGGCGGAGGAGCTCTTCAAACCCACGGCCGTCGACCCCGAGCTCTTCCCGCAGAGCGTCGCCTCCGGAGATCCGAGGCCCAACGGCATCGTGCTCTGGACCCGTCTGCGGACCCCCTCCGGAGGCGGCCCGGCGAGGGTCGGATACCGGGTGGCGCTGGACGACGGCCGCACCGACGGCGCCGCGTTCGCCGACCCCGTCTTGAGCGGGATCGTGGAGACGGGCGGGGCGCGGGACTACACCGTCAAGATCCAGCTGCAGAGGGCCGAGCTCAAGCCTTTCAGGAAGTACCGCTACCGCTTCTACTACGGCGGCTCGACGAGCCGCACGGGCCGCTTCAAGACACTTCCGGCGCCGACGGCGGACGTGGGGCGGGCGCGGTTCGGCTACATCTCGTGCCAGGACTACACCAACGGCTTCTACAACGCGCTCTACCATCTGGAGCAAGAGGACGGCCTCGATTTCGTCGTGCATCTCGGCGACTACACCTACGAGACCGCGCCCCCGCCCGGCGAGAGCAACAGCTTCCAGGGCGGCGGCCCGGACGAGCGGCGCTTCCAGTTCCCTGACGGCGGCGAAGAGGAGCTGACGCTCAGGGACTACCGGTTCGGGTACAAGAAGTACAAGACTGACCCGAACCTCCAGCGGCTGCACGAGAAGTACGCGTTTATCATGATCTGGGACGACCACGAGTTCGCCAACGACGCCTACCAGGTCTTCGCCCCGGACGAGGGCGGGACCGACCCGGAGCCCAACAAGAACCCCCGGCGGCGCGAGGCCGCGAGCAAGGCGTGGGCGGAGTTCAACCCGGTCGGGGTCTACTACAACGCCGCCAACGACCCGCTAGGCGAGATCGTCATCTACCGCTCCTTCGAGTTCGGCAACCTCATGGAGCTCGTGATGACCGACCAGCGCCTCTACCGCGACGCCCCGCCCAACGGCAACGAGACCCAGACCCGCT
>CAXTDD010000192.1:1649-5743 GCA_964242955.1 uncultured Rubrobacteraceae bacterium
GGCACCGGGCTCGAGGGCGAGGAGGCGCCGGACCGGACCCTGCTCGGCGACGGCACGCCCGGCGTGGACGGCATGCGCCGACCCCCGCAGCTCGACTACTTTCTGCAGAAGATCACGCGCTCGCCCCGCAAGTGGAAGGTGTGGGGTAACGAGGTCACGTTCATGCAGATGAAGGTGGCGAACACGGCCGTGGAGTCCGAAGAGGTCACGATCAGCTCCCTCGAAGAACTATTCCCCGGCATAGGAGGATTCCCCGCCGGTCAGGCCGCGGGGAACGCCCCCGAGGGCGTCTACGTCACGCTCGACCAGTGGGCCGGTTTTCAGGCCGAGCGGCGCAGGATCACCAAGAGGATACGGGACGACAGGACGCTCGCCGGGCCGGCGGGTATCGAGAACTTCGTCACCATAACCGGCGACATCCACTCCTACATCGCCGGCTACATCAAGGAGAACTACGACGACCCGATAAGCACCGGCGACAACCGGCCCGTCGGCGTCGAGCTCGTCTGCTGCTCGTTAACATCCTCGAAGCTCTCGGAGATCGACTCCTTAGGCTTCGGCGCTGCCCCCGCCCCGGACGCCGGCCAGTTCACCGCGGCCGTCACCCAGAGCAACCCGCACATAAAGTTCTTCAACTCCAACGACCACGGCTACAACGTCATGGAGGTAACGCCGGAATCGGTCCTCTGCACCATGACCAGGGTCACCCCGAAGACCGAGACCCTCGAAAACCGCGGCAGCGGCATAAGAGAGCCCCAGCCCACCAACACCCAAAAAGAGACGCTCAGAAAATTCAGGGTCAACGCCGGAGAAGTCCTCATCTTCGACGAAACGAACGGAACCCCGGTACCTTTGCCGGCGTAAGCGGCGGGCAAAGCCCGCCGCGCTGTTGGCTATTGGCTATTAGCGGTTAGCTTTCCGCAGCAGACCCGGCTTGCGCTTCGTGAGCCGGGTCGTACGTTCAGAGGGTTACCCGGACCGTGGGCCCGACCCCTAACCACATCGCCAGGGAAGAAGCTAAAAGCTACCGGCTAAAAGCTAACGGCTCTACCCCTGCGGGTTGCCGACGCCGCCCGCGCAGCGGTTGCCCGAGAGGGGTGCTATCTCGGAGTTGCGGAATCCGTCTACGAACTGGCGGAGTCGGGGGTCGTTCGCGTCTTCGAGTTCGAGCTGGACGCGCCAGGAGGTGGCGGTTACGGGCGCTTGCTGGCCGGGGTAGGGGCTTACTATTACGTTGTCCTCGGCGCCGTAGGAGCGGAGCTCTTCTGTCTGGGCGGCGGGGAGGTCTGGCTGGTGGGTGATCCAGACGATACCGTGGTCGAGGCTGTGGACGGCGTGGCGGTCTTTTATGGGCTTCTCGTAGGCGCCGCAGTTCTGCCACAGGGGATCGTGCCTGCCGTTGGTCGGCGGGCTGCGGTCGTACTCTATGGGCCCTTCGGAGAGCTTGTTGGTGGTGGCCGGGTAGACCTCAATGCCCCGGGGCGGGTCTTCAGGCAGGGGCCTGGCCGGGTCGGGCTTCTTGCCGTCGGCGGGGAGCATGTTCTGGATCTCGTTCGGGCTGGGCTTGGCTTTCGCGAGCTCCGCGGCCTCGCCGGAAGCGGCCTTCGCGGCCGTCGTCTCCTCCGGCATCCCGGCCCGCGTCGCCTCCGCGGCCGGGGTTTCGGACGCGGCTTCGTCTTGCGGCCCGTCGCCCGAGGACCCTTGCGAACCCCCCGACGTCTCCCCGCCGCAAGCCGCCGCGAAGACGAGTAGGGCGCCCGTCAGAAAGACGCAGGCGATGACCCTCCGCCAACCCCTCTCGAAATACTTGATGCTCAAGATCTCTACCTCTCCATGCTGTTCCGGCAAGAGTACCTACGAACCGGAAGGTACTACGGATGTACCCCGCAAGGTTGTGAGCGAGAACATACGACCCGCTACAGACGCGGCCAGATCCCCATCTCACCCCTCCGGACGGGCCCCGACGCGCCCGACGGCCCTGGCCGCCAGCCCGACGGCCCTGTGCAGCGCCTCTTCCGGGGATTGGCCGGCCAGCCATGCGTTGAGGAACCCCGCGGAGAAAGCGTCGCCGGCGCCCGTCGTGTCCTCCACCCTGGCCGGCGCGGCCGGGAGACGGAACGTGTGGCCATCCCCATCCGCGTACACGGCGCCCTCCGCCCCGAGCTTGAGGGCGATGGCGCGGTAGTAGGCGAGCAGCTTTTCGAGGATGCGGTCAGGGTCCCTCTCGCCGGTCAGGGCCTCACCTTCCGGCCTGTTCGGGAAGAGGAGGTCCGCGCCGCGGGTCGATTCTAGGAAGCGGTCGGGACCGATGGATTCGAGCAGGGGAAAGGAGGAGGGGTCCACGGAGACGGTCATGTTCGCCTGGCGGGCGAGGCGCAGGGCTTTCTTTGCGGTCTCCCTGCGGGTGCCGCCGGAGAGGGTGTAGCCGGAGAGGTGGAGGTGTCCGCCGGTGAAGAGGGCTTCGGGAAGGTCATCGGGGTTCAGGGCCTCGCTGGCTCCCCTGTCCGTGATCATGGTCCGCTCCCCGGCCCCGTCGACGAGCACGAACACTTTGCCCGTCCCGGCCGAAGCGTCGCGCGCGAGGTGCGGCGCCACGCCCATCCGGCCCATCTCACCCTCCAGGAACCCGCCGAAGACGTCGTCTCCGACCCTGCCGACGAAGTGCGTCTCAACATCCGCCGAGGCCAGCCAGGCGGCGGCGTTGGCGCCCGAACCGCCCGCCGAAACCCGGATCGGGACGAAGGTGTCCGTGCCGAGGACGAGGTCCCCTTCGGCCTTGGCGAGCATGTCGTAGAGCAGGTCCCCGACCACCAGGACCCTCGGGTCCGCCACCGCTCAGGAGATCCCGGACAAGGCGACGGCGACGCGGGCGGCGAGCGCGGCGTTGCCGAGTACGATCTTCTTGTTTGCCCGCAGGCTCTCCCCCGCCGTCTCCGCCGCGAACCGATTCAGCAGAAAAGGCGTGACGTCCTTGCCCCGCACGCCCCTACGGTCCATCTCCTCGATGCCGGCCCGCAGGGCGCGGTCGTGAAGATCGGGGTCGAGCTGATCCCCTTCGGAGAGGGGGTTGGCGACCACGAGCCCGGAACTCCCGAGGCCGAGGTCCGCCATCGCCAGGACCAAGCGGGCGGCCTCGCTCTCGTCCTCGACGGACCAGTCGAGCGGGCTGCCCGAGTCCGTCAGGTAGAAGCCGGGGAAGCGCCGGGTGCGGAACCCGACGACGGGCACGCCCAACGTTTCCAGGTACTCGATCGTGGCGGGCACGTCGAGGATGGACTTGACGCCGGAACAGACCACGGCCACCGGCGTGCGGGCGAGGGCGGCGAGGTCGGCGGAGACGTCCCAGGTCTCGCGCGCGCCCCGGTGCACGCCGCCGAGGCCGCCGGTGGCGAAGAGCCTTATGCCGGCCAGCGCCGCCAGGTGCGCGGTGGCGGCCACGGTCGTAGCACCCTGGACGCCCTTCGCGGCGGCGACGGGGAGGTCCCTGGCGGAGAGCTTCTCGATCCCGCCGGCCGTCGCCATGAGTTCGAGCTCGGGTTCCTCCAGCCCGACCTTCGGCGTCCCGTCTATGACGCCGATCGTGGCGGGGACGGCGCCGGCCTCGCGGACGGCGCGCTCCGCCTGGCGGGCCACCTCCAGGTTGTCCGGGCGGGGGAGGCCGTGGGAGATCAGGGTAGACTCCAGCGCCACGACCGGGGCCCCTTGTTCTATGGCCTCCCTTACGTCGTCCCGAACCCCGAAGCTCAAGCGGCGGGCTGGACGCAACGCTCGTCGTTGTTGCGGGGGCTGTTGACGAAGCGGCTCACGGGGAAGGTCTCCAGGTCGTCGCCGGGGTAGGGTTCCAGAAGGGAGACCAGCTCCTGCCTCTCGGCCTCGGGGTCGAGCCAGGCGTCGTAGTTCTCTGCGGGCAGGATCACGGGCATCCTCGCGTGCACGTCGGCGACGAGCGCGTTGGCCGACGTCGTAAGGATGGCGCAGGTCCTGAGCTCGTCGTGCCACTCCTCCCAGAGCCCGGCGAAGGCGAAGGGGCTTCCGTCCTTCATGCGGATGTAGAACGGCTGCTTGCCGCCCTCCTCGCGCTTCCACTCGTAGAA
>CAXTDD010000193.1:0-490 GCA_964242955.1 uncultured Rubrobacteraceae bacterium
GGCTACGTGGGTTCCCCGCCCGAGAGCGTCGGAGACGCCCTGAGCCGCGTGAACCCCGTCGAGACGAAGGCCCCCGCGGCCCCCGAAACCGCGCAAGCGTCGGACGGTCAGGCGCAGGACACGGACCCCGCGCAAGAAGGCTCTTCCGGCTCCGGAGAAGATCCGCAACCCGCCGCCGCCGCGACGGAGACGGAACCCGCGCAGGACCAGCCGCAGCAGCGGGCCCTCGTCCCGGTGCCGAACGTGACCGCCTACTACGACTACTTCGCGGCGGACGCTCTGGCCGACAGCGGCTTCAACTACGTGTTCGTCCGCGACTACCAGGAAGGCTTCGCCGCCCGCGGCGTCACCTGGGCCACCGAACCCGCCGCCGGCACCCTCGCCCCCGAAGGCTCGACGGTGACGGTCTACGCCACGCCCGAGGACCTGCCGCAACCGGTATTTTAGAGCACGCCGCCTGCGGCGGCTTTCAGCACGCTCCGCCCTATGG
>CAXTDD010000193.1:500-5739 GCA_964242955.1 uncultured Rubrobacteraceae bacterium
CCCCCCCCGCCCCCCTCCCCCATCGTTTATTATCCGTGGGGGGGTCGGCGCCGTCAGCTTTCAGCTTTCAGCCGTCAGCTATCAGCTTTTGGGGTGTTCTACGATCCTGCGCGGTAAGCCCTGCTTCGCAGCGTGACGGTGTGGTGGAGGAGGAAGATGGCGATGGGGAGGGATGCCGGGTCTTGCGGGTCGAAGGCCGCCCTGTAGCGGCGGTTGGTGAGGCCGCCGGAGAGGCGTACCGCCTCCCCGCCGTCCTCCGAGCGGGCCGTGGCCCTGTTGCGTAGGAGGGAGATGCGGGCCTCGTAGTGGCGTCCGCCGGAGCGGAGGTTGAGGATGGTCGGGGAGCCGGCCTGTTCGGCCGTCAGGGTCTCCGCGTCGCCGGTGGTCATCCTGTAGGTCGCGCCCGGCGACGGTTCGATCCGTGCCGCCAGGTCGCCCGCCTGAAACCACGTATCGCCGACTTCGTCCGCCGTGAGACGCCCGAAAGGTCCCCCGTCGGGGGTGAGCAAGACAAGCTCCGGCGAGACCACGCCCCTGGCGCGGGCGACAAAAGACCCGCCCAAAGCCCGGGCCAGCCCTTCCCACGAAGCCGGATTCTCTCCCCGATGGTCCATGCCATAGATCATACGACGAGGGGTGTGGGGACGTTTCTCCGATAACTTCCTGTTCTTGCTGAAAGCTGACTGCCGATAGCTGACAGCTACCAGAAATGTTTAGATTACCCCTGAAGGCAACGAAGAGCTTGGAGTCTCATGGAGTTACAGAACAAGGACGATATTCGGAACGAGATCCTGCAGACCTGGCTGCGCAGCGCCTGGGTCTACCCATTCGAGGGTCCCGATGGAAAGAGTTATCTGCGCCTGACCCCGGGCGGGCGGCTGAAGATCCGGCGCAGGATCGGCGAGCTGGAGAAAGCGTTGGGCGTGGAGGGCGAGGAGCTGGCGAAGCAGGAGGAGGCCGGCACGCTCCCCGTCGAACGCGAGAAGCTGGAGCTCGCGATGATGGTCCAGGCCTATGACTCCGAGCGCCGCTTTATCCGGAGCCAGGGCGGCGTCCTCGGCACCCCCGCCGTCGCCCTCGAAGAGGAGCCCGAAGGCGAAAACGTGTAGTCCGTCCCGGTCGGACCGGACCAGATGTGGTGCCCCGGCTACCGGGGCGTACTTCACGTGGTGGCGGGTCTGCGACCGAAGGTGGCGCAGTACACCCGGTCGTGATAGGCTCTTCGGGCGATACGCGCCCCGTTCTAGAGGCGTGTCTTTGCAGAAGAGAGAGGGGGGACCTCTCCTAGAAGCGCGTAGTGTTGGGTTGTCGGGGTGTGCAGGAGATCGCACGCGGAGGGTACCGGGTCTTGAGCCTTATAAATCGCAAGAAGAGAGACAGGCGCAGCGGGCAGGGAAGTTCTTACGGCGACTACCGCTCGGGTTACGGTGGTACGGGTGGGGGGCGTTCCAGGCGTCGCGGTTTTGCCGGCCCGATCATCATCATCTGCGCCCTGATCGCCGTTCTGGTGGCCGCCGACTTCGCGCTTAACTCGGGCAGGGTCCACCGCGGCGTCGAGGTCGGCAACGTCTCTTTGGGCGGCCTGGAGCCGGCCGAGGCCAGGGACGTCGTCAGGGACCGCGCGCTCGGCCCGCTGCAGCAGATCGAGCTGAGCGGCCCCGGGCGGTTCACCCGTTCGGCCGAGGAGCTCGGCGTGAACTTCCACGTGGACGCCACGGTCGAGAAGGCCTACGCCGTGGGCCGGGAGGGGAACGTCTTTGAGCGCTTCTCCGAGCGGCTGCGGGCCGCCTTCCCCGGCATCACCATAGACCCGAACATCGACTACCGCTCCGAGAACGTCAGGGCCGAGGTCGAGGAGATCGCCGGCCAGGTCAACACCGCACCGCAGGACGCCGGCATGAAGGTCGTGGGCTCCGAGGTCGAGATCGCCGAGTCCCGCGAGGGCTACAGGCTCGACGTCGAGGACACGATGACCAGCGTCGACGGCGCCATCGACGGCATGACCGGCAAGGCCAACCTCAAGGGCGACGTGCTGGGGCCCGAGATCACGACCGCCGAGGCCGAGACGGCCGCCGAGAAGGCCAACGTGGCGATGTCCGAGCAGCTCGTCTTCGAGCACGAGGACAGGAACTGGACCGTCTCGCCGACCGACATCGGCGCGAGCCTCGACGTCGCGCCCAACGACGGCAAGATCTCGGTAGAGCTCAACCGCGACCGCATGAGCGACCGCCTGGCCGCCGTCTACTCCGACCTGACGATAAAGCCGAAAGAGGCCTCCTACGGCTTTGACGACAAGGGCAGCGTCGTCGTGAACGCCGGCCGCGAGGGCCGCAGCATCGAGTGGAACAAGCTCCTTGACTCCGTCGAGAACAACGTCTTCGAGGGCAGGCGCGAGTACGCGGTGACCACGACGGTCGCGAAGCCGCAGTACACCACCAAAGAGCTCGAAGCCCAGAAGCCGACCGAGCTCCTCGGCTCCTACAAGACCAACTACATGGCGACCTCAGACCAGGGCGCCGAGCGGGCGGAGAACCTCGAGATCGCCTCCAACGAGGTCAACGGCACGTTCGTCGCCCCCGGCGAGACGTTCTCCATGGTCGAGCACGTCCAGGACGCCAGGTACAATGCCGCGCACGTTATCGTGGAGAGCGGGACGCAGACGGCCGAGGGCGGTGGCCTGTGCCAGGTTACCTCCACCCTCTACAACGCCGTCCTCTACGCCGGCCTGCCCGTGGTGGAGCGCCAGCCGCACGACTCGGTCCTGCCCTACATCCGGCCCGGGATGGACGCGACGATCTGGTACGGCGACACGACGACGACGGCGGACGACACGGACATGAAGTTCAAGAACGACACCGACGGCTACGTGCTCATCGAAGAGTACGTATCGGGCGACGGTTATATGTACGCCAACGTCTACGGCGTCCCGAACAACATAGAGGTCGAGATGTCCTCGGAAGAGATCTGGGCGAACGCCGACGGCGCCGAGTGGGTCACGTACTACACCAGGTACAAGGACGGCAAGGTCGACTTCGAGGATAGCTGGAACAGCTCGTACAGCGCCCTTTACGATGAGCAGGGCAAGAAGATACCGGCCGATCAGGTCCCCACGTCCGAAGTGGACGGCAGCTACCTCGGCCCGAACATAGCGGCAGAATAGCCGGCCGCCCAGCAGAGAAAGAGAGGCTCCCGACCAAAAACCGGGAGCCTCTCTTCGTATCTCGGGTACGACGCCGACGAGCCACCTCAAACGACGGCGGCCGGACCCCGCAACTTCACGAAGCTAAAAGCTAACAGCTAAAAGCTAACCGCTCTAGTAATACACGTCCCCTTTGAGCCTCTGGTGCAGGCGGAAGTAGACGGGCTCCACCCTGTCCCACGCCCTGGCGCGGGCGCGGCTTACGGGCAGGTCGAGGCAGCCTAAGAAGTCCTCGATCTCGCCGCCGAAGCCCTCCTTGAACTTGTAGACGCCGTAGAGGGGATGGTCCTTGTCGAGCTTGTCGAGGTTGGGGATGCCCCACATGTCGTAGCGCGTGATGCCCCGCTCCCTGGCCCACCTCATCGCCTCCCACTGCAGGGCGTAGGCCGGCTGGAGCTCGCGCTTCTCGGTCTTTGAGGCGCCCAGCATGTAGATGCACTTCTTCCCGAAGGTGTAGAAGAGGGCCGTTGCCAGCCGGTCCCCCTCGTGCTCGGCGAAGAACAGGTGCGCCCGTCCGGCGTCCTCCATCGCCCGCCACACGGCCGTGTAGTAGGAGCGCGGCCTGCTCCAGAAGTCCTTGCGGTCCACCATCTGCGCGTGCATGCGCCAGAACTCGTCGCGGGCTTCGGGAGAGTTGTCCTCGACGACCGTCACGCCGTCCCTCAAGGAGCGGCGGACGCTGTAGCGCGTCCCCTTCTTCATGTTCGCCAGGAGTTTGTCCTCGGGCGGGGTGAGGTCCACGCCGATCGTCGCCTTGTGGTTCACGTTCCAGCGGAACTTGTGGAAGCCGATCTCGGCGAGGAGCTCCTTGGTGCGGGCCTGCTCCTCAGTGACCTCGGGCTCGATCTTGACGGTGTGGGCGCGGTGGCGCCGGGCCACGTTGAACAGGCCCCGGAAGAAGGCGCGGACGGCCTCCTCGTCCTCCCACGGCAGCCACGGTCCCTTGGGACAGTACATCAAAACCCCCGGGACCAGCGGCGTCTTGTACGCCAGAAACTGCCCGACGCCAACGACCTCGTCGTCGCGCTGGAGCACCACCCTTACCGGCTTCCACTTCAGCGCCCGCTTCATCTCGCCCCACTCGTAACCCTGGAAGAGGTGCCCCCCGCCCGGTGAGCCCTCGACCCAGGCGTTCCACCGCGACCGCGTCGCGTCCTCCTTCTCCGCCACCGTGTAGCGGCCGGTAACCGGGGTGCTCGTGTCGCGCGTGGTTGGGGAAGGCAAATGGTCTCCTGGTCGTACGGGGTCTGTTCTGGTGGAGGTGCTTTGGCGTTACCTGTCCAGGCTAACAACCGGCCCGGAGGCGGTCAAGCCGCCGACAGGAGCCCCTACCTCATCCAGAAGGCCGCCTCCCCGTCGCCGACGGTGTAGGCCCAGTTGGCGACGTGGCGGGCGACCTTGTGCTGGTCCGGGTCTGAAAACTTGGTGAGCAGGGAGTTGCGCCTCCCCTCACGATAGAAGAAGCCCAGGCGTTGCAGATCCCCCCGCCGGGCGGAGGCCGGCGAGTCCTGGTACCTGTACCGGATGATGTGCGCCCCGGCTTCCCTCAGGACCCGGATCGACTCCAGGACCAACGCCCGCGTCACGTCCCGGCGCCCCGGCAACGCGGTGAGGTCGAGTATGTAGCCGTCGATGCTGCTGGCTATCTTCAGCACGGCGTAACCCAGGAGCTCCCCGCCGCCCCTCACGCCGACGACGCTCACCGGGGCCTGGGGGGAACCGGGCCCGTAGCGCCAGCGCAGGAAGGCGGCATCCCTCTCGGCCGTGCAGGGCACCGCCCCGGCGACCCTCTCGAACAGAACGTCGAAAGAACCGTCGAACTCCCCCAGCGGCTCCGCTTTCGGGGTCGACCCGAAGGTGGAGCCCAGCACCCCGTCGACGGCCCGCAGGCTACCGTTTAGAAGCCCTCTGGCCGGCCCCGGCAGCGGCAGGCGCGGTCGCGGGGCCGGCGCCCGGTCCTGGAACTCCTGCGAGACCGCCGCCGTCTCGTCGGCCTCCTGCCCCGGGTACCCGCGGGTCGGGACGCCGTTCGGGGTGGAG
>CAXTDD010000194.1:0-5713 GCA_964242955.1 uncultured Rubrobacteraceae bacterium
CCCGAGGACCGGGCCGCCAAGGGGCTCGTCCAGGACTTCACCCTCTACGAGAACAACGCCCTCAAGACCTACGACGAGGCGCCCTTCAGCCGCTTTGGCTGGATCTTCCCGAAGGTCATGCGCCGCAGCGCCGCCGAGAACCTGAGGGCCTACGACGTTCGCCCGCCCGACCCCGACGCGCGGGCCGGCTCCCTCTCCGGCGGCAACCACGCGGCGCAGCCGACGCGCGGGGTTGACGTGGGGGCCATCGAGTTTATCCACCGGCGCCTGATCGAGGAGCGCGAGAAGGGCAAGGCTATACTGCTCATCTCCCTGGAGCTCGAGGAGGTGCGTTCCCTCTCGGACCGCATCGTCGTGATGTACGACGGCAGGACCGTGGGCGAGCTCGACGCCGGCGATGCCACGGACGAGAGGCTGGGCCTCCTGATGGCGGGCCGGACGGAAGAAGGGCGGGCGTCGGCCTGATGCGCCGCTCGCTTCGCGCCTTCCTCGGCAACCTCGGGGGGGCGCTGCTCTTCCCGCTGGTCTCCATCGTGCTTTCTTTCGCCATCGGCGCGGTCATCATCTTGGTGACGGGTTACAACCCCGTCGCGGCCTACGCCGCGCTCTTCGAGGGGGCCTTCGGTTCGCCGGCCTCGCTCGGGCGCATCCTGCTCTACGAACTCAGGATCACGGACACCGCGCCAACGCCCCAGGACACAGCGTCTCTCGCCGCCATCGGCCGGACGCTCGTCAACACGACGCCCCTGATCTTTACGGGCCTCGCGGTCGCGGTCGCGTTCAGGGCCGGGCTCTTCAACATCGGGGGCGAAGGGCAGTTCTTTATGGGGGCGATGGCGGCGGCCTGGCTCGGGGTGGCGCTCGGGTTCCTGGGTTTCGGGGCCATACCCATCGTCGTGGTCGCCTGCGGCATCGCGGGCTTCTTGTGGGGGGCGGTCCCGGGCGTCCTCAAGGCGTACTTCGGGGCGCACGAGGTCATCACCACGATCATGCTGAACTTTATAGCCATCTTCCTGACGTCCTACATAACGCGCGTACCACTGGACCGGGAGGGCGTGATCCCGGGCACCGAGCCGATAGCCGAGTCGGCCACGATCCCGATCCTGGGCGCAGGCCTCGGACTGGCGAACTACGGCATCGTGCTGGCCCTGCTGGCGGCGGTCGCGGCGTACCTGATCCTGTGGCGGACGAAGACGGGCTTCGAGCTTCGGGCCGTCGGGTTCTCCCCGGGGGCGGCGAACTACGCCGGCATCGGCATCGGAAGGAACACGGTCCTGGCCCTCGCCATCGGGGGAGCGTTTGCGGGCCTGGGCGGCGGGATCGAGGTGATCGGGGTCTACGGGAATATGGACCTGCCCTTCGTGCGGAACGTGGGCTTTAACGGCATCGGGGTGGCGCTCTTGGGACGGAACCATCCCGTCGGGGTCGTGCTCGGGGCGGTCGTCTTCGGGGCGCTGGCTTCGGGGGCGCAGCAGATGCAGTTCGACACGCAGGTGCCGCTGGACCTGACGACCGTGCTGCTCGCGGTGATCCTCTTGTTCGTCACGGCGACGAAGCTCGTGGAGCTCATCCTGGGCAAGCGCGCCCGCGTCCTGGCCGCCGGAACGCGGCTGGAGAAGGGGCTCGGGTCTTAGTGGAGGAGATCTTCGTAACCATAGGCGCGGTGCTCGCCGCCACCATCCGCAACGCGACGCCGCTCGTCTTCGCGGCTTTGGGCGGGATGTTCAGCGAGCGGAGCGGGGTCGTCAACATCGGCCTCGAAGGGCTGATGCTCATAAGCGCCTTCGCGGGCGTGGTCGGGGCGTTCCTGAGTGGGAGCGCGTGGATTGGTCTCCTATTCGCCGTGGGAGCGGGGCTCCTCTTCGGGCTCATCCACGCGGTCATGTGCGTGACGTTCGAGGCGGACCAGATCATCTCGGGCACGGCCATCAACCTGCTCGCTCTGGGCGGCACGGGGTTTCTCATGGTCATCGTCTTCAACCAGGGCGGCACCTCGCCGGACGTCGAGAAGTTCGCCCCCGTCGCGATCCCCTTGCTCTCCCAAATCCCTGTGATAGGCTCCGCCATCTTCGACCAGAGCCTGCTCGTCTACCTGATGTACGCGATGGTCCCCATAACCTTCTTCGTCCTCTTCAAGACCCCGTTTGGCCTCCGCCTGCGCGCCACGGGCGAAGTGCCCGAAGCGGTGGACACGGCCGGCGTGAGCGTCGCCAGGATGCGCTACTTCGGGGTCGCCCTCTCCGGCATGCTCGCCGCTTTGGGCGGCGTCTACCTCTCGATGGGCCTCCTCTCGGCCTTCTCGGAGAACATGACGGGGGGACGCGGCTTTATCGCCCTGGCCGCCCTCATCTTCGGCCGCTGGCACCCGGTCGGCGCGTTCGGGGCGGCGTTGCTCTTCGGGCTCGCCCAGGCGCTCACCATCAGGGTGCCGCCCGAGGCCATACCCAACGAGTTCATACAGATGATCCCGTACGTCCTGACCATCGTAGTCCTCGCCGGCTTCGGCGGACGCGCCATCGCCCCCGCCGCCGTCGGCAAGCCGTACCGCAAAGAGTAGCCGCACTTCTTGCGCCACTTCCTCATAGACACCGACACCGCCTCGGACGACGCGGTAGCCCTGGTCATGGCCCTGAACCACCCGGACGTGACCGTGGACGCCGTCACGGTCGTGGCCGGCAACGTCCCGCTGGATCAGGCCGTCCAGAACGCCCTCTATACCCAGGAGCTCTGCGGCTCGGACGTCCCCGTCTACCGCGGCGCCGAAGCGCCGCTGCTCCGCCCGCCCGTAACCGCTCAGGCTGAGCACGGCCTCGACGGCATGGGGGACATAGGGTTGCCGCTCTCGGGGCGGGAGCCCGAGCCGGGGCATGCGGTGGACGTGCTCGTTGACGGGATCAACGCCCGTCCCGGGGGGATCACGCTCGTCACCCTCGGACCCCTGACGAACGTGGCCCTGGCCTTATCGAAGGACCGTTCTATCGCGGGCAAAATCGAAAGATGCGTGATGATGGGCGGCACGGGCCGGGGCCCGGGCAACGTGACGCCGGTCGCCGAGTACAACGTCTGGGCCGACCCCGAGGCCGCCAGGATGGTCTTCGAGTCCGGGATGCCGCTGACGATGGTCGGTTGGGACGTCTCCTACGGCTACGCGGTCTTCGACGCCGACGATTCGGCGAGGCTGCGGGGAGTCGGGACGCCGCTGGCAAAGTTCTGCGTGGACATACAGGCCGTCCTCGACGCCTGGGCGAAGGAGAACACCCACCTCGCGGGCTTCGACCTTCCCGACCCCATCGCGATGGCCGTCGCCCTGGACCCGGCCGTGGCAAAAGAGACCCGGCGTCTCTTCGTCGCCGTCGAGACGGGCGGGGCCTGGAGCCGCGGCCAGACCGTCGTGGACCACCTGGGCGTCACCGGCGGCGAACCGAACGTCGAGGTCGTGGCCGAAGCCTCCCGCGAGCTCTTCCTAGACCTCCTGTTCGCGGCCGTGGGGGACCGTCCAGGATAAAAAGCCGAGCCCCCACGGTCCGGTTCGCGCTATCTGGAGACGCGCCTGACGGGCCAGTCGAGGCCCCGGCCGTCCTGGGCGAAGAAGGAGAAGGCCTTGCCCTCGGGGTTCAGATCTTGGACGACGGCCGTGGTGCAGGGGTGCGTTTCGGCCTGGGTCACGGCGCCCGAACCGGGCTTTTTCAGCTTGAGGTCTACGGCAACACCGTCTCTGCTCTTGCTGGCGGAGTTAACCGCTACCGAGTAGCCGCCCGTCGGCTTCGAGCCCCAGCAGGCCCGGAGGTAGGTTCCTCGTCCCGAGTCCCGCACCTTTTCCCCGGTCACCCGGGAGAGGGACTTGGCGGAGGGCGCGATCACGATCTGCTTCTTCTCGCGTTCGTAGTAGCTGGAGCCCAGCTTCTTGACTATCAGATCGGACCCCGCCGCCACCCGACCATCCTGCGTCGAAGCCAACGCCGTCCCGGCCGCCAGGACCGAGAGCAACACTCCCACTACCAGTACCGCAATCGTCCGTCGCACGCTTCCTCCCCGTGTCCCGTTTTCGTTACGTTGCGGGGACAGGTTCCCACGCGCCGCGCGCCAGGGCATCCACCGAAAAGATGATCCGTACCGCCGAAAAGTATGATCCGACCGGGCCACGGAGCATGACCGGGCCGCACCGACGCGGCGTGCCGTAGCGTCCCACGAGCTTTGCCGGGATCCTCTCCACGTGGCCGTTAGCGGGTGGGAGAATGAAGAGCTCCGCGCGTAGAGTCCCGCGCAAGGGTTAAGGACGAGTATAATCGCGAGACCTTTGGCGGAAGTCGGACGCGTAGGAATCGGAGGAGGCCGCCGTAGTGGATAGGCGCTACCGGGTTATCATCGAACAGGACGAGGACGGGATCTACGTCGCCACCGCCCCTGCGCTGCCGGGCGTTGTCGAGCAGGGCGATACGGTGGACGAGGCCTTTGAAAACATGGGCGTCGCCATGCGCTTCACCCTCGACAGCATGATCGCGGAGTCCGAGGAACTCCCGCCGTCCGACGCGCTCGACTCAAAAGAGATCCGCAACATAGAGTTGGTCGTTTAGAATCCGCCTTGGCAGAGCTTCCCAGTTGTACCGGCAAAGAGACCGTGGCAGCTTTGGAAAGGCTCGGGTACAGAAGTGTTCGTCAAAGCGGCTCTCACGTTCGACTCAAGTGCCCGGGACGCACCCCGCTCACGGTGCCCGTACACCACGGCAAAGACCTCGCAAGGGCACCTTGCGCGACATCATCAGCAAGTCAGGGTTTAGCGTCGAAGAGTTCAAGGCTGAGCTGTAGCAGCTCTTCCCAGGCACTAACTCTTGTACGGGTCGTGTTGAGAATACTCCTCGACGGCCCGGTCGAGGTACTCTTTCTCTTCCTCCACGAAGCGTTCGATGGCGCGTCTCAAGGCCGGGTGGCGGAGCTCGTGGGCGCTGCGGGTGAGGGTGGGTAGGAAGCCGCGCGCGAGCTTGTGCTCGCCCTGGGCCCCGGCCTCGAAGAGCCCCATCCGCCGCCCGATGGCGAACTCGATGGTCTGGTAGTAGCAGAGCTCGAAGTGCAGGTTGCGACGGTCCTGAACGGCGCCCCAGTGGCGGCCGAAGAGCGTGGCGCCCTTGTGGAAGTTGATGGTGCCGGCCACGGGCCTGCCGTTCCCGTCCCGGGCGAGCACGAAGAGCAGGCGGTCCTTCATCGTCTGGAAGACCTCGTCGAAGAAGGGCCTGTTGAGGTACGGCGAGCCCCACTTCCTGTCGGCGGTCGCCATATAGAAGCGGTACATCATCGCCGCGTGCTCGGAACTCAGGGCGTCGCCCGTGAGGCGTTCTATCGTGAGGTCCCCGTCCAGTTGGCGGCGCTCGCGCGAGATCTGGCGCCGCCGCTTCCCCTCTAGCGCACCCAGATAGTCTTCAAAAGAATCGTGCCCCCTGTTGTGCCAGTGGAATTGCAGCGAGTGGCGCACCGCGAACCCGCGCTCCTCGAAGGCGGCCAGGTCCTTCTCAGGCACGAAGAGGGCGTGGGTCGAGCTGGCCCGGTTCTCGTCCCCGATCTCTTGGGCCGCGTCGAGCAAGACCCGCGTCACGGTCTCGCGGTCCGCGTCCGGCCTGACGAGGATCCTGGGCCCCGTCGCCGGCGTGAACGGGACGGCCGCGACGAGCTTGGGATAGTAGGGAACGCCGTGCTGGTGGTGGGCGTGGGCCCACTCCCA
>CAXTDD010000195.1:0-5710 GCA_964242955.1 uncultured Rubrobacteraceae bacterium
GAGGTCTGCGCCGCCGGGGACAACTCCTGCCTCATGCACATCGGCGGCGGCCTCCGGCGGCTGCAGGCCGGCGTAAACACGGTCCACCTGGCCGAGATACTAGCTTCCATGGAGGAGAGATGACACTCAAGTCACGCCCGCCCGACGCCTTCTCGCCCGGCGAGACCCCGACCTTCGAGGTCTCGGCCCGCGAGAGCCTCGGCGACGCCCAGCTGCGCCGCAACCTCGGCAAGGCAACCCAGACCATCCGCAACAAACGCGCCGTCGCCGTCGAGGAGCTGCCCGACTGGGAAGAGCTCCGCGAGGCCGGCCGCGCCCTCAAAGAACGCACCCTCCGCCACCTCGACGCGTACCTGCTCCAGCTCGAAGAGTCCGTCACGAGGGCCGGCGGGGTCGTCCACTGGGCCGCCGACGCCGACGAGGCCAACCGCATCATCGCCGGCATCGCAAAGGAGAAGGGTGCCGACGAGGTCGTCAAGGTCAAGTCCATCGCCACCGACGAGACCAAGCTCAACGAGTATTTGGAGGGCGAGGGCATCCACGCGTTCGAGACGGACCTCGCGGAGCTCATCATCCAGCTCGCGGGGGAGACAAGCTCGCACATCCTGGTGCCCGCGATCCACAAGAACCGCGCGGAGATCCGGGAGCTGTTCTTGAGGGAACTGGACGTCGAAGACCTCTCCGACGAACCAAAAGACCTCACCAACGCAGCCCGCCTCTACCTGCGCAAGAAGTTCCTGAACGCGAAGGTCGGCGTCAGCGGGGCCAACTTCGCCGTCGCCGAGACCGGCACCGTCTGCGTCGTCGAGTCCGAGGGCAACGGCAGGATGTGCACGACGCTGCCGCGGACGCTCGTTACGCTGATGGGCATAGAGAAGATCATACCCAGGTGGCGGGACTTTGAGGTCTTTATGCAACTCCTCCCCCGCTCCTCGACCGCCGAGCGCATGAACCCTTACACCTCGTTCTGGACCGGCGTATCGGGCGAAGCCGGCGACGGCCCCGAAGAATTCCACCTCGTCCTCATGGACAACGGGCGGACGGACGTTCTGGCCGACGAGATCGGGCGCCAGACCCTGAACTGCATCCGGTGCTCGGCCTGCCTGAACGTCTGCCCCGTCTACGAGCGGACCGGCGGCCACGCCTACAACTCCGTCTACCCCGGCCCCATCGGCGCGATTCTCACGCCCCAACTCGTCGGCATCGGCAAGCCGGGACCCGACTCGTTGCCGTACGCGTCTTCCTTGTGCGGGGCCTGCTACCAGGTCTGTCCCGTCAAGATCAACATCCCGGAGGTCCTGATCCACCTCCGCGGCAAGGTCGTCCGCAACAAGCAGGACAATGGCGGCCTGCGCGAGAGGCTCGACCCGGAGAACGCGGCGATGCAGGCGATGGCGAAGACGTTCTCCGACCCCGGGCTCTACGAGAACGCCCAGAGACTCGCCAGGATCGGCCAGTGGCCGCTCGCCCGTGGCGGCTCCATAGGCCGCCTCCCCGGACGCCTAGCCGGCTGGACGAGGGTGCGCGACCTCAAGCCCGTCCCGAAGCAATCTTTCCGCGAGTGGTGGAAGGAGGAGCGGGGCTAATGGCGAACGCGAAAGAGACCGTCCTGTGGCGCGTCCGCCGCGCCATCCGCGACGTGCCGGAGGGCGAGAGGCCCGAAGACGTAGCCGTCGAGCGCGGCTACCGCCACGCAGACGAAGCCCCGCGCGGGGAGATCGTCGCCAGGTTCGCCGAAAACGTCGCCGAGTACGAGGCGACCGTCCACCGGCTGGCCGAGGCGGACCTGCCGGGCACCATCGGCGAGGTCCTCGAAACGCGCGGCCTGCGCCACCTCGTCGTTCCGCGCGGCCTACCCGAAGGGTGGGTCCCGGCGGGCGTCGAAGTGCTGCGCGACGACGGGGACGCCCCCCTCTCCAACGACGAGCTCGACGCCAGCGACGGCGTGCTGACCGGCTGCGCTTTAGGCATCTCCCAGACGGGCACCATCGTGCTCGACGCCGGGCCCGGGCAGGGCCGCCGGGCGCTCACGCTGTTGCCGGACTACCACCTGTGCGTGGTGCGGGAGGACCAGATCGTCGGCCTCGTCCCCGAAGCGTTCGCGGAGCTCGAAGAGACCGTCAGGGAACAAGGCCGGGCCGTCACCTTCATCTCCGGCCCGTCCGCGACCTCGGACATAGAGCTCAACCGGGTCGAGGGCGTGCACGGCCCACGGGCGCTCGAGGTCCTGATCGTCGCGTAAGCAGTTATTCCGGCGGGCTGGCGGGTAAGGTACTCCATGCACCCGTTGAGCGACCGGATGGGAGTCAGTGATGTCGGCCCAGTTGGAGAAAGCAAAAGAAGAGGCGCCCGCCAGCGCGGAGATCCAGGCAAAGTTCGCCGAAGAAGGCCTGAGCCCCCACGTCTGGGGCAACGGGCCGAACTACGAATACGGGTGGCACTCCCACGGCTACCATAAGGTCCTCTACTGCGTCTCCGGCAGCATCGTCTTCCACACGCACGAAGGGGATTTCCCGCTCGAACCCGGCGACCGCTTGGACGTCGAGGCCGGCACCGACCACGCCGCGACCGTGGGGCCCGACGGCGTGGAGTGCCTGGAGGCGGCGAAGTAGCGGGCTCCTCCGCTCTCAGCCGGTCAGCTTTTACGGCTGACCGGCTTGGGTCGCTGAAGTATCTAGCTGGCGAATCGCCTGGCGGCGCGTGCCCTTGCTCTGGCCGCCTCCGCCTCCCGGTCCTTCGGGGCGGCGCTGGTCTGGAGAGTGGCGAGGAGCTCTTCGGAGATCCGCGCGATGTCTTCGACTGCGGCGTGGAACGCTGCCCCGTTTGCGGCGGATGGCTTTGTGTAGCCGGAGATCTTCCTCACGTACTGCAGCGAGGCCGCGTGTATTTCGTCCCCGGTGGCCGGCGGCTCGAAGTTGAAGAGCGTCTTTATGTTCCTGCACACGGTCTGCGCCTCCGATCGGGTCGGGCTCGCCAACGGTCCGATGCTACCCGGGGCATCCGGCGCGGACAACCCCGAAAACGCCACCCTCCCCAACCTTCGCGGGCGGGTCTTGAACCCGCGGACGGACGCCGGGTCGCGCGGAACCTAGAGCCTCTTGGGCAGCTCTTCCTTGTACTCGGGGAAGTAGGTGGGGATCACGTCCAGGGAGAACTCCCGCATGATGGAAGAGGCGGGCTCCCGTTCCAGAAGAAACTCGAAGGACTCGCGGACGACGCGTTCGAGGTCGTCTTCGGGGAGGTTCAGTTCTTGTATGAGGTCTTCGGGGACGGAGACGCTATGGGTGGTTCCGGCATCGCCGAGGTCGACCTCGAAGGTGCGCGGGCCCGTTTCGGAGACGGTGATATCGGCCATGGCGGTCGGGCCTTTCACGGGACGTCGGGTACGATGCGGGGCAGCATAGCACGGCCCACGAAACGGGAAGGTAGGAACCCGGGCGCGGGCGGGTGTCTGTAGGGGCGCTTCGCGAAGCGCCCCTACGGGCGATGGGTGGAAGGGGCGAGGTTCTGGGCGGGGTCGGCTGTTCCGTGCTGCTCCGTCTGCGTGGCGGCCTCTGTGGCGTAGGGGTGGGCGGTGAGGCCGCCGCCGCGGACGGTGGCGCCTATGACGAGGCCGGCGCTCACGAGGACTACGTTCTTGATGATGTACTGGCCTTCGAGGGTCGGGGCGTAGGGGAACGCCGTGAAGACCTCGCCGGGGAAGAGGACGAGCGGGGAGCCGGCGCCGACCATCTGGAAGGCGAGCAGCAGCAGGGTCAGGCGCATGAACCGGCCCGAGATCAAACCCAGCCCGATGGCGCATTCGAGGCTCGCGAGAAGGAGCAGGCTCGCGCCGCCGGGCACGAGGCCGAGGGTGAGAAGGTCTATGGTCTTTACGGCCAGCGTCTGAGCGGGGCTCAGGCCGGGGAAGAACTTGAGCACCCCGAACCAGAAGAAGACCGCGCCAAGCGCTATCCGGAGTATCACGATGCCGTGACGGGCCATCCACTGCGTCAGCCGAACGTCCACCGCCTCCAGCGGTCCTGGCAATGTCCTCACGATGCTTGACCTCCAAAGAAACCGATCCAATGGTAGAAGTATCCCGTTTGTGGGGGGTCCGCATGGATAATCTCCTTACACCCCTGCGGCCATTTTGTGAGCTTTCTAACGCGGGGTTAGCGTGGTAGTTTAAGCGGATGGAGAATACTGAGATCCGGGTCCGGTACGCGCCGAGCCCGACGGGGATGCTGCACGTCGGCGGGGTGAGGACCGCCCTCTTCAACTGGCTCTTCGCCCGCAAGAACGGCGGCACTTTCGTCCTGCGGATAGAGGACACCGACCTCGCCCGCTCGACCGAAGCGTCGGTGGACCAGTTGGAGCGCTCCCTGCGTTGGATCGGCCTGGACTGGGACGAGGGCCCGGGCATCGGCGGCCCCCATCCCCCCTACCGCCAGACCGAGCGCTTCGACCTCTACCGCAAGGCCGCCCAAGAGCTCCTCGACTCGGGCGACGCCTACTACGACTTCGCCACCTCCGAGGAGTTGGCGCAGATGAGAGAGCGGGCCAGGGCCGAGAGGCGCCAGCCCATCTACACCGGCGGCGAGTACCGGGAGATGGACCTTGACGAGGCCAGAAAGAGGATAGAGGCCGGGGAGCCGTACACCGTGCGGTTCAAGACCCCGCGCGACGGACAGACCGTGGTGGAGGACCTGATCCGCGGCCCGGTTACCTTCGAGAACGCCAACCTCGAAGACTTCGTGCTCATGAAGTCCACCGATACCCCAACCTACAACTTCGCGGCGGCGGTGGACGACGCGGAGATGGAGATCAGCCACGTCATCCGCGGCGACGACCACCTCTCCAACACGCCGCGCCAGGTCCTGATCCACCACGCGTTAGGCAACACCATCCCGGCCTTCGCCCACGTCCCGATGGTTTTGGGCCCCGACAAAAAGAAGCTCTCCAAACGCCACGGCTCGGCCCACGTCGAGGAGTTCGCGGAACAGGGCTACCTGCCCGACGCCCTCTTCAACTACCTGGCCCTGCTCGGTGCCGGCTACGCGGCGGACGAGGAGATTTTCAGCCGCGACGAGTTGGCCGAACGCTTCCGCATAGACCGCGTCAGCGGCAACCCGGCCGTCTTCGACGAGAACAAGCTGCGGTCCATAAACGCCGTCTACATCCGCCGCATGAGCCCGGCGGATCTCGCCGACATGGCCGCCCCCATGCTTGTCGAGTCCGGCGCCGCCACGGAGGAGGAGTTGGAGGCGGACAGGCCGCGCCTGGAGAACATTACGGACCTGCTCAAAGAGCGCATCGCCCTGACGGTCGAGATCCCCGACGCCGTCGGCTACTTCTACGGCGGAACCCTCGACTACGACGAAACCGAGTTCGAGAAGCAGTTCAACAAGCCCTTCGTCCAGGAGACCTTCCCCGAGCTAGCCGAGCGCCTCAAGGCCCTCCCCGAGTGGACCGAGGAGGCCATAGAAGAGGCCGTCCGCGGCTTCGCCGCCGAGAGGGAGAAGGGCGCCCGCCACCTTATCCACCCTTTGCGCTTTGCCACCACGGGCCGCACCGTGAGCGCCGGCCTCTTCGAGACCATGCTGCTCCTCGGCCGCGAGCGAAGCCTGATGAGGATCGAGGACGCCGCGGAGAAGATGCGGCACCTGTCGGTCAGCTAGTCAGCCGGTCAGCCCGCTCCGGCTTCGCCTCCGCTCATCAGCCGGTCAGC
>CAXTDD010000196.1:0-5211 GCA_964242955.1 uncultured Rubrobacteraceae bacterium
GACTAAAAAGAACGCCAGGTCGGGTATGGTGACCTCGCGGTTCGCGACGATTACGGTCCCCGTCTTCCTGCGGTCCTTATAGAATATGGCCGACACCCCGACGATGAACAGGGCGAGCGTGGCAAGCAAGAACGGGGCGCCCAGGATGGCGCCTATACCTATCTCCCCGGCGGCGGCCCCACCCGTTCCCACGATAACGGCCCCCAGGATCGCTACTATCGGGATCATGGTCTCCGGCAGCGCAGTCCCCACGGCCGCCAGGATGCTACCCACGGCCCCGTGTCCCAAGTTAAGTCGGTCGCCCATGATCTCGACGGCGTTCGTGAACAGTATAGCCGCGCCGAGTATCGCCGCCAGAGCGAGCAAGAGCTCGATTATCGTCATAGACTCTTCTCCCGACCTCAAAGTACAAGCACATGTTAGATTCCTGGTCCGTCAGTACTATACCCGGATAGGGGAAACATGAACGACCTCGACAGAATCCTCGCCTCCGTCGCGAGCGGAGATCTCTCAGCCGCCCGCGCCGCCGGGCATCTGAGGGACCGCGAGGTCCGCTACCTGGACGAGTTCGCCGCCCTCGACCTCGGCCGCGCCGCCCGCAAGGGCGTCCCCGAGGTCGTCTACGCCCGCGCCAAGAGCTCCGAGCAGGTCGCCAAGATCTGCGCCGCCCTCCTCGAATCCGCGGAACGCGCGATCCTGAGCGCCCCGAACCCCGAGCAAGAAGAAGCCGTCCGCAAGGCCCTCCCCACCACACCGATCCGTCCGGCCGGACGCTCCCTGATCCTCGGCGAAGGTGAATCCCCGCCGACCGGCGGGCGCCTCGGCGCCCTGAGCGCCGGCACCTCCGACCTGCCCGTCCTGGAGGAGGCCCTCGCCGTGGCCCGCGAGATGGGCGCCGAGACGATGACCTTCCACGACGTCGGGGTGGCCGGCATCCACCGCCTCTCCGGCCCCCTGAAACAGTTGCAAGACTTCGACCCCGACTGCCTCATCGTGGCCGCCGGGATGGAGGGGGCGCTGCCCAGCGTGGTCTCGGGTCTCGTCTCCGTGCCGGTAATAGGACTGCCGACCTCGACGGGCTACGGCCTCGGCGGGGACGGGACCGCCGCGATCCTGGGCATGCTCCAGACCTGCTCCCCGGGCCTCTCGGTCGTCAACGTGGACAACGGCGTAGGCGCCGGCGCCACCGCCGCCCTGATCGCCAACCGCGCCGCCTCCTCCCGCCGACCCGCATAGAGCCCAATGCGTGCCTTCGTCGCCGTCTTCCCGCCCCCCGAGGTCCGGAACGCCCTCATAGAAGCCGCCAGCGCCATCCCCGCCAGCACCTTCCGCCTGACCGCCCCCGAACGCGTCCACCTCACCCTCAAGTTCCTCGGCGACGTCCCGCCGCAGGACCTTCCCCGCATCTCCGCCGCCCTCCAACCGCTCTGCGACGAACACGACCCCTTCGACGCGGTCACGTCCGGCTTCGGCGCCTTCCCCTCCGCGCGCCGCGCCAGAATCCTCTGGGCCGGCACAGAAGAAGGAACAGGCCAACTAAGCGCCCTGGCCCAATCGGTGGAAGCCCGCCTCGAACCCGAAGGCTTCAAGAGAGAAGATAGACCCTTCGTACCCCACATAACCCTCGGCCGGTCGCGCCGGCCAGCCCCCTTCGATCCCACCAACGCCCCCGAACTCAGGTTCACCGTACACGGCATAGACCTGGTCCAGAGCAAACACGAGGCGACGGGCGTCGTGTACTCGACCCTAAGGAGCTACAGCTTCTAGCGGTTAGCGAGAGCCCGCAATCCGATACTCTATAGCGCGCTCCGAGAAGCCCAAACGCGGCACCTCCCAGCGCCAACCGTCCAATGACGCGACCGGGATGCGAGCCGGGGTCGGAAGCTGAAAGCTACCGAAGGTAGCGTGCTGAGAGTCCCCGACAGGGGACGTGCTGAAAGCGAAAGCCGAAGGCTGTAGCGTGCTGAAAGGCGCGAAGCGCCGTGCTAGAACGCCGAGATCAGCGGCCCCACCGACATGATAATGAACAGCAGTATGAGGATCATGACGACCACGGCTATGAAGTTGCTTCCGCTCATCGGCTCGGGCTCTCTGATGGTTTTGGATGAATCTTCATCGGCGGGCCAATTCTAGCCGCTCCGCGCCGGCCTTGCAGGCGCCCCTCAACCGACGGCCCTGAGCTCGTTGGCGTAGAAGACCCGGCGACCGGGTGCGGTCTCGCCTTCCCCGGCGAGCTTCTCGCGGGCGGCGTGGAACTCCTCGACCTTCTCCGCGAGCAGCCGGACGACGGGGTCGGGGTCGGAGCGCAACTCGAGGATGGTCTCGAGAGCCGCCGCCACGCTGACCTGCTCCACGCTACCGGCCCGCCGCGGGGCCTTGTAGAAGACCCGGCACTCGTAAGAGGCGGTCCGGGCGTCGTGGATCACCAACATCATCTCCGGCCTCGTCGTCGCCACCCGGGGCACGTTCTCCAACTCGTACATCACCCTCCGTCGCCGGTAGACTTCCCGCTGCGCCTCTTCCCGCGCCACCTGCTCGAACCCGTCACCCTTATCCATAGAGTAAACCTTGTCCCTGGTCCTCTCGGCCTCCCGAACCCACCGCGTCACGCCCCCGCCGTCGAGGCTGTCCCCGCAGAGCGGACAGCGGTACGCCGCCCCCGCCGCAGCCCTCAAGCCTTCCAGATGCAGGCAATTGTTGGTCCCTTCCACCATGTAGACGGGTATTGTACTCCTTTCCTCCTCCTGCGCGACTCTCATCCCGAGTAATAGCATATTCTCTATCTGTACTTTAACTTCATCTCTGAACCAGGTCCGATCCCGATCGGGGACAGAGAGCCGTCCTGCCGGTCCCGTGGCAGACGCTTGTCTCACGAGCGTCTCATGAATACAGGACTCCTGGAGTTGCCTCGTGTGCCGGAGCGTGAGGAGCTTTGCGCATCGCAGGGGGAGGGCGCGGCGCGGTCTTTGCGAGATCGGGGCCTCACGAAGAGATAGCCCTATCCCTCTCGCGGAGGGTGAAGGATGCCCTTGCGGGGCCACGGGGCTGCGGTTCTGGTATTTTCCTCGTGTGCTTTACCGGGAGAGAGAGGCGCACCTCGTGTTGAACCCGGCCGCTGACAAGGGGCGTTCGGGCCGGCGGCGGGATTTTGTATCGGAGGTCCTTGAGGGTGGGGGCGTGCGTCCGGTTTGGCACGTCACGAAGAAGACGGGGGACGCGTTCGGGATCGTGCGCGGGCTGCCCGAGGGGGCGCCGGTTGTCGCCGTCGGGGGGGATGGAACGGTGCACGAGGTGGCGGCGGCCTGCGCCGGTACGGGCAGGGTCATGGGCGTCCTGCCGCTGGGTACCGGCAACGATTACGTGAAGGCGCTAGGTATGGACGACGACCTCGGGCGGGCGCTCGGGGTGCTCGTGGACGGTAGGGTGCGCGTTGTAGATGTCGGAGAGGTCAACGGCGTCAGGTTCAACAACGGGCTCGGCATAGGCTTCGACGCCGAGGTGGCCGAGGGCGTGGCGGAGGCCCCCTCGTACCTGGGCGGCCCGGGAAGGTACGTCTGGTCCGTCGGGCGTTTGTTCTGGGGATTCCAGTGCCACGCGGCCACCCTGAGGCTGGACGGGGAGAGGGTCGTGAAGGCCAAGACCATACTCGTCGCGGTGGCGCTCGGCACCACCTACGGCTCGATGTTCCGGCTCGCGCCCGACGCGCGCCTGGACGACGGCCTCTTCGATGTGGTCTGGTCCGAGGAGGTAAACCGGGCGGAGGTGCTGCGGCTCATACCGTCAGCGCTCCGGGGCACGCTGACGGTCAGGAAGAAGGTGCACGTGGCGCGGGCCCGGGAGGTGGAGGTGGGCATGGCCGAGCCCATACCGGCGCACGTAGACGGCGAGATGCTCTCCCCAACGCGGGAGTTCCGGGCGCGGGTCCTGCCCGCGGCACTGCGCGTCATCGCGCCCGGCGGATAGCAACCGGCGGGGTCGATCGTAGCCCGAAATCCCGCGGGCAACGGCCCGTATCATCGTACGGCACCATTAAAGCAATCGTTCCTATGGTAAAAACGCCTTCCTGCAAAGCAGGCGGGGAGAAGTGATCCAGGCGGGACATCGTAGAGGTTCGGAGAAGAGATGAGAGCGTTCGTATTTCCGGGGCAGGGTGGCGGGGTGGTGGAGCCGGCGGCGGAGTTCCTGCCGGGGATCCGGCGCGTCGTCGGCGAGCGCATACCGGACCAGGTCAAGATGTTCGCCCGCGCGGCCCGGGACGCCGACGAGAGCCAGAGACTCGACGTGCGCCCCGACGTCGTGGCCGGGCACTCGCTCGGGGAGTACGGTGCGGCCTACGCGGCCGGTTGCTTCGACTTCGAGACGGGCCTCTGGCTCGTGGCCCAGCGCGACCGCTTCCTCGCCGAGGCCGCCGAGGAATGCCCGGGAGGCATGATCGCCATCCTCAAAGCGGACCCGTCGGAGGTCGAGGAGGCACTCGGCGAGGCCGGCGGCCCCGTGGTCGCCAACTACAACTCCCCGCGCCAGATGGTCGTCTCGGGCCTCCGCGGCGCGTTGGGTGACGCGGTAGCCAAGATCCGAGGCCGCAAGGTCCCCCTCAACGTCTCCTTCGCGGCCCACTCCCCCTACGTCGCGGCGGCCGGCGAGAAGATGCGCGGGGTCCTCGACGCGGCCGAGTTCAGCGTCCCCCGCGTCCCCATCGTGAGCGCCGCCGACGGCTCCATCCTCACCACCGCCGATTCGGTCAAAGAAGCGCTTAAGGGCCAGATGGTCGCCCCCGTCCGCTGGGTCAAGGTCGTCGAGACCCTCGCCAAGATGCGGGTCGAAGAGTGGGTCGAGCTCGGCGGCGGAGGCGTCCTCACCCGTATGCTCCGCGACTTCGAATTGCCCTCGCTGAAAGGGATCACGTTCGAAGACCTGCGTGCCCGCCTACCGCAACACGCCCAGAACCTTCTGCCGCGCAGAGAGGAATGAGGTATTGGCCTTTAGCTATTAGCCCTTAGCTATTAGCCCTTAGGTTTGGAGCGAGGGTTCGGGTGCCTCAGTATGATGGTGGGGTCCCGGTGTTGGATTGCCGATTGCGCAGGACATCCCTGACGCTTTGACTTGCCGGGTATCAATGAGGTAGCGACGCGTAGAGGGCGCTTCACAGAGGAGGGGCCGGAGCGTGCGCCCCGGCCCCGAAATCGATAGCTAAAGGCTAAAAGCTAAGAG
>CAXTDD010000196.1:5221-5673 GCA_964242955.1 uncultured Rubrobacteraceae bacterium
CTCCACAACCCCCAAAACACCACCCACCACCGGCCCCCCCCCCCCCCCCCCCGCCCCGCGGCTTCCGCCTCCGTCTCTGCCTCGGCTTCGGCCAGCGGCATGGCGCCGCCGGAGATCTGGACTACGTCCTCCTCGATGTCGGAGATGGTGCCGTCCATGCCGCTCCAGACGCCGATGGAGAAGCCCTCTTCGACGGGCTCACCGATCTTCTGCCCGAAGGCGACCTCGTCGCCCTCGGAGACGAGAGGTGTTGCGGGCCTGAGGAACCGGCCGCCGAGCGGGAGGCTCACGCCGCTGACCTTGCCGACGAGCGAGGTGACGCCGTCTGGACGCCTGGTCTTTATGTCGGCGTACTCTTTGGAGGCCACGCCTTTCGGGATGATGAGGAAGCCGTTGGTGGTGCGGCGCACGTAGGCGTCGCCCTCGCCGAGGGACTCTATGCCCATCTCGTT
>CAXTDD010000197.1:0-5670 GCA_964242955.1 uncultured Rubrobacteraceae bacterium
GGCGGTCGGCCTCGATCAGTGGGAGTCCCAACGCGCGGTGGTGGGGGGCGTCCTTGCCGCCCAGGGCCAGCGCGAGCTCCGTGTCCACGTTCTGGGCGGCGTTCAGGACGCCCTTGCCACCGTAGCGGCCCTTGTCGCCGTCTCTAAGCTCCACGGCCTCGTTCGCGCCCGTCGAGGCCCCGGACGGCACCGAGGCCCGTCCCACGAAGCCGCTCACCGTCGCGAGCTCGACCTCGACCGTGGGGTTTCCCCGTGAGTCCAGGATCTCCCTTCCATGGACCGCGACGATCTCCGTCATCCCATCCTCCGATTTTTAGGTTTCAGGTGTCAGGCTACAGGCATCAGGTTCGCTGCCTTTCGGCCCGCGGCCTCTGGCGGGTTGCTACCCATCTCCGCCGACTCTCAGCAACGATTCGCTTTTTGCCAACCATTCTCCGCGTAACTCTACGCGCTTATCGGACTTTCCGCCAGCTAACAAGCCGCTTTTTCGAACCACCGACGCTCCTCCCGCGGCACCCACCTGATGCCCGAAACCTGCGGCCTGAAGCCTATCCCTGGCTGGCCGGCTTGTAGTCCGGCAGGTACTTCACGTTGCGCTGCTTCTTCTGGTCCTCGATCCAGGAGGTGAACTCCTCCTCCTGCTGGGTGGCGGCGAGCTCGTCGGTGATCTGGGGCTCGACCTCTTCGAGGGGCTGCGTCTGCTCCTCGCGGATCTCCGTCACCTCGATGAGGTGGTAGCCGAACTCGGTCTCGACGGGGCCGACGATCTCACCCTGATCGGCGGCGAAGGCCGCCTCCTCGAAGGGGGGCACGGTCTCGCCCTTGCCGAGGCACCCGAGGTCCCCGCCCTTGGCCGCGCTGCCGGGGTCCTGGGAGTTCTCCTCCGCCAGCGCGGCGAAGTCTCCGCCGTCCTGGAGCTGGGCCTTCACGTCCTCGGCCTTCTGCTGCTGGTCCTTGTTGAAGAGGATGTGCCTCATGCAGCGCTCGGCGGGCTGCGTGAACTGGGCGGCCTTGTTCTCGTCGTAGAACGTCTGGACCTCCTCCTGGGTGGGCTGGGCGTCACCGGCCACCCGCTCCTGAACCTTCTGGACGGGCAGGTTCTCGTGGACGTCCTGGCGGAGTTCGTCCTCCGTGATGTCGTTCTGCTTCAGGGCCTCGTCGAAGGCCTTCTGGTCGCTCAAGTCCTGTCCGGAGGCGCGGGCCTGCTCGCCGACCTGGGTCTTGATCGTCTGTATCTCTTTGTCTACCTCTTCGTCCGAGACCGTTATGCCCTCCTCCTGGGCGTAGGTCTTGGCGATCTCGATCCCGACGAGCTGCGGCATGATCTGCTGTACGGCCTCGTCGTACTGCGGAGAACCAGGCTCCAACTGCCCGAGCCCGCTCTGCTGGGCGAACTGCTGCAACTCGCCCTCCGTCACCTCACCCCCCTCGAAGGTAGCCACCTTCTTGGCCCCCGAGTCCGTGTTGGCGTTATTCTCCGCCGGCTGGCAGCCCAGAGAAACCACGGCGACCGCGGCGACGACTAATACAAACCACACCCTGTTAACGAAAAGCATACTCAAGACGACCAAAAACCTCGCTATCTGACTTTCAGGAATCCGCGTGAGTATAGCATTCGGCGCGCCCGGGTAGACGGTTCGTCGGCTGGGGTCCCCGCTTCGTCCTGCAAACCTTTCGCCGGGGCCGCACCATATAGATGGTAGGGGCCCCGAACGGCCATCTACACGAGAGGACGGCGGATGGACGAGAGCGAAGCGATAAGGCGGCTCAAACGGGGCGACGCCAGCGGGCTCAGACCGCTGGTCGAGAGGTTCTACGACCGGGCCGTGAGGGCAGCCTACCTGGTCGTACGCGACCAGGGACTGGCGGAGGACGTCGCCCAGGGCGCCTTCGTGCGGGCCTACGATAAGATCGGCCTCTTCGACGCCGAAAGACCCTTCGCCCCATGGTTCATGCGCCTCGTCGTGAACGAGGCCGTCGAGGCGGCCCGCAAACGCGAACGCCGGAGGACCCTCCCCCTCGACCCCGGCGGCGCAGAAGGCCCGATCCCGCACCTCGAAGACGCTGCGCGGGGTCCGCACGAACTGGCCGAAGAAGCGGAGAAACGCCGCAGGGTGTGGGCGGCGCTCGCCAAACTGCCGCCGGCCCGGCGGGCGGTCATCGTCCAGCGCTACTACCTCGGCATGACCGAGGCGGAGATGTCTGGGGGCCTCTCGGCACCGGGCACCGTCAAGTGGCGCCTGCACGCCGCCCGCAAACGCCTCTCCAAGCTCCTGAGTCCGGAGCAGATGACCGCAAAGTTCACCGAACCACGGACGGCGGCGGTCGCCGAAGGAGGCAACGACCGTGACTGAACAGACGAAGTGGCTAAGGAAAGCTCTCGAAGGCTGCGCCGAGCGGGGTATCTCCCCCACCCCGGAGCCGTGGGCGGGGATCGAGGCTCGGCTCCGGGTTCGCGGCGCCGTCCGGACCCACCGCCGCAGGTTCGTGCCGCGTACGCGGACGGGCGTGGCCCTGGCCGCCGCGCTGGTCGTTCTCTTCGGGATGGGCGCCTACGCCGCCTCGAGTATGGTCTACAAGGATTTCCGGGGCGAACTCCCGGGTGCCAGGGGCCCCGTCTACGGGGAGCAACTCGACCTCGTGCAGACCGCGCACGGCGTCAGGGTGAGCCTCGAATGGGCCTACGCCGACTCCAGGAACGTCGTCTTCGGCTACAACGTAGAGGATCTCGAAGGAGACCGGCGGGTCAACGGGCACCCGGCCGAGATCGGCGCCGGAGCCCTCGAAGAGTTTGGTACGGGCAAACGGCGCATGGACGAGGAGCTCACGGACGAAAGCGGCACGGACTTCGACACCAACGGCGGCCAGTCGTCGACCACCGGAAACCTGAAGCCCCTGACCGAGATGTCGAACGTCACCGTCTTCGCCCCCGAGAAGGCCCTCGAACCGGGCGAACACGAGTTCCGGCTCAAAGTCCCCATCGTAGCGCGGGCAGTCCCCAGGACCAAGCTGAACCAGTCCGAGACGGTCGGCGAGCCCTTCGTCTTCGACTTCGAGATACCCGTGCGTCCGGCCCCGGTCATCGAGACGAACCAGACGGTAGAGGCCGAAGGGATACCGATCACCCTCAAACGGGTCGTCAACTCGCCGGCCAGGCCGGAGGCGAAGATCTGCTTCAACTCGCCCGACACCCGGTACGATTGGGATATCTGGGGCGAGTCGTTCGGGGACGGCAAGTCCGGCTACGGTGGCGGCCCCATGATAAGGCAGCGCCAGGCATGCACGACCATGCTGCTGCCCGAGAGCCTGGAGGACCGTTCGACGGTGACGGTGGCGAAGCTCGTGGGCGTCCCAGACTGCCCACCCGGCGACGATAACGGGTGCAGCATCCCCCAGAGCCGAGTAAAGACCATAGAGGGCCCATGGACCTTCGAGGTCACGGCGCCGGAGAGGTAGCCCCGAACCACAGCCCGCCGGAGACGCGGGAGCCGTCGAGCGCTCCCGCGTCCCCGCGCTAGCCGTCTAAGTCCAGCGCACGCAGCGTCGCCTCGACCAGTTCCAGCGGTCCAAGGTCAGAGTCCTTGACCGTGACCCGTCCTTCCCTACCGCCGAGGACGCCGCCCGTGTTCTTCCTGATGCGGGCGGCCTGGACGGGACCGGCGGTGAGGCCGGAGACGGAGAGCGTCCTCGATCGGAAGTTTACCGAGGT
Source organism: uncultured Rubrobacteraceae bacterium (assembly GCA_964242955.1). Lineage (GTDB taxonomy): Bacteria > Actinomycetota > Rubrobacteria > Rubrobacterales > Rubrobacteraceae > Rubrobacter_D. Next base: position 3,710 of record CAXTDD010000197.1, read on the forward strand.
GGCCCCGATCTTGCGGGCCAGGACCTTCGCCCGGGAGATGCCCAACAGGTTGATGGCCGGTTCGGGCAGTTGGCCGAAGCGGTCCGTGAGCTCTTCGGCAAGGTCGTCGACCTCGCCGAGGGAGGAGGTGCCCGAGGCGCGGCGGTAGAGGTCCACACGCTCTATCTCGTCCATCACGTACTCCGGCGGCAGGTACGCGTCGAGCGAGAGCTCCACGATAACGGGCCGCCCCTCAGGCCGCTGCCGGGCCTCGCCCCTGGCCTGGGCGACGGCTTCCTCCAGGAGTTGGAGGTACATCTCGAAGCCCACGGCTGCTATGTGGCCGGATTGCTCGGCGCCGAGCAGGTTGCCGGCGCCCCGGATCTCCAGGTCCCGCATGGCGATGGCGAAACCGCTGCCGAGCTCGGTGAAGTCCATGAGGGCTTCGAGACGCTTCTGGGACTCGACCGTGGCCCCCAAGGGGGCGAAGAGGTAGGCGTAGCCCTGCTGGGAAGAGCGGCCGATCCTGCCCCGAAGCTGGTAGAGCTGTGCCAAACCCATCGCGTCGGCCCGGTCCACGACGAGCGTGTTGGCGCTCGCCACGTCGAGCCCGCTCTCGACGATGGTCGTCGTGACGAGGACGTCGGCCCGGCCGTCGAGGAAGTGCCGCATGACGCCTTCGAGCGCCCGCTCGGGCATCTGCCCGTGCGCCGTGACGAAGGTCGCCCCCGGCACCAGCGAGCGCAGCCGCTCGGCCACCTCGTCTATGCTCTCCACCCTGTTGTGGACGAAGAAGGTCTGCCCGCCGCGCGCCACCTCCCGCTCGATGGCCCGCCTCACCAGGTCCTCGTCGTAGGGTCCGACGTGGGTCAGGATGCTGCGCCTCCCCGCCGGCGGCGTCTCTATGACGCTTATATCGCGCAAGGACGCCAGCCCCATCTGCATGGTGCGCGGGATGGGGGTGGCCGTCAGCGTGATGACGTCCACGCTGGCCTTGAACTCCTTGAGGCGCTCCTTGTGCTTGACCCCGAAGCGCTGCTCCTCGTCCACGATGATGAGGCCCAGGTCCTTCGGGGAGACCTCCGACCCGAGCAGGGCGTGGGTTCCTATGAGCACGTCCACCTCGCCCTCGGCGAAGTCCTTGAGGATGCGCCGCCGGTCGGCGGGTTTCGTGAACCTGGAGAGGCTCTCCACCCTCACGGCGAAGTTACCGAGGCGTTGGCCGAAGGTCCGCTCGTGCTGCTGCACCAGGATGGTCGTCGGCGCGAGCATCATGGTCTGCTTTCCGGCGAGCGCGGCCTTGAACGCGGCCCTTACGGCGACCTCCGTCTTGCCGAAGCCGACGTCCCCGCACACCAGCCGGTCGGTCGGGTTGGGCCGCTGCATGTCCGTCTTGACGGCGGCGATGGCGGCCTCCTGATCGGGGGTCTCCTGGTACGGGAAGCTCTCCTCCAACTCCCGCTCCCACTCCGCATCCGGCGGGAAGGCATGGCCGGGTGCCGACGCCCGCTGCGCGTAGAGCCGCAACAACTCCCCGGCGAGCGCCTTGACGCGGCTGCGGACCCTGTCGGTGACCTGGGCCCACGTCGAGCCGCCGAGCTTGTCCAGGCGGGCGCCCTCGCCGCCGATGTACTTGTGCAGCAGCTCCATCTGCTCGTAGGGCACGAAGAGCGTGTCGTCGCCGCGGTAGGTGACCTGCATGTAGTCCCGCGTCGCCCCGAGGACCTCCTTGGCGACGAGCCCCTCGAACCGTCCGATGCCCTGTGTGGCGTGCACGACCAGGTCCCCGACCTTCAGGTCCGCGAAGGACGATACCACCCGTCCCGGGCGCCGCTTCGGCTCGCGCCGCCGGCCGAGCAGCGAGTCCCGGCGTACGACCGCGACGCCGTCTGCGGGATAGCTGAAGCCTTCCTCGACGGGGCCCGGCAGCGCGTAGAGGCCGGGGGACAGGGAAGTGTCCACCCTGTCGGCCTCGCGCATGG
>CAXTDD010000198.1:0-5648 GCA_964242955.1 uncultured Rubrobacteraceae bacterium
GCGTCGCGTGAGCGCCGCCCTCGTCCTCGAAGGCATCCGCAAGTCGTTCGGGCCCAACGAGGTGCTCAAGGGCATAAACCTGGCCGTCGCGCCGCACGAGGTGGTGTGCCTGATCGGGGCCTCCGGCTCCGGCAAGTCGACCCTCTTGAAGTGCGTGAACCTGGTCGAACCGATAGACGCCGGACGGGTCGTGGTCGAGGGGGAGGAGATCACGGCCGCGGGCGTCGACGCGAACCGCGTCCGCCGGAGCATCGGCATCGTCTACCAGTCCTTCAACCTCTTCCCCCACATGACGGTCCTCCGGAACGTAACCCTATCCCCGCGCGAGGCTCTCAAAATGGATCGGAAAGCGGCCGAAGAGAGGGCGCTCTCGCTTCTGGGGCGCTTCGGGCTGGCGGACAGGCGCGACGAGTACCCCGACCGTCTCTCCGGCGGGCAGCAGCAGCGGGTGGCGATAGTGCGGGCGCTGGCGATGCGGCCTTCGATCATGCTGCTCGACGAGGTCACCAGCGCGCTCGACCCCGAGCTCGTCGCCGAGGTCCTGAACGTCATAAGGGAGCTCGCCAGCGAGGGCATGACCATGATCATCGCGACCCACGAGATGGGGTTTGCGCGCGACATCGCCGATCGCGTCTGCTTTTTGGAGGCGGGCAGGATCCTGGAGGAGGGCCCGCCACAGAAGATCTTCACCTCCCCCGACGACCCGCGCACGGCCCGCTTCCTCCGCCGCATCATCGACGCGGGACGGTTGTGAGGCGCTCTTCGCAATTGCGAAGAGCGCGCTGTCAGCTTTCAGCCAGGGCGGGTAGATTAGGATGGTCAGGTTCGGGTCCAGGGAGGTGGCTCTGTGAAGAGGAATAATCGTGCGTGGGCCGCGCTGGTGATGGCGGTAGGCCTGGTCTGCCTCCTTCCAATGCTGGGCTCTTGCTCGTCGGAGCAGTCTGAGAAAGAGCCGGATGAGAACCTTGGAACGGCCGAAGTACAGGCGGGCGAAGACCGCGAGACTCCGGCGCAGGACACCAGATCCCGGACCACGGGCGAGACTCCGGCGGTCACTCGCAAGCCCGATCCGCAAACCTCGCTCGTTCCGGTCGCCCACCTCTCTTCCCTGCGCGAGAGCGTTAGCCTGCGCGAGCTCTCGAAAGTGCAGGAGTTGGCGGTGGCGGCAGGCTCTCTGGAGGTGGCGGAGGACTTGGTCGACCGTCCCGGCTTCCGGAGCTTCGACTCTGCTGGCGCGGTCATCGACCATGTAAGCCAGACTCCCGATGCCATCGGGCTCGTGCCCTGGGACGAGGTCGGGCCGCGGGTCAGGGCGCTGGCGGTGGGGGACAAGTCCTTATTGCAGCCTGGCACAGAAGATCTCTCGGATTACCCTTTGTGGGTCGAGGATGGTCCTGATCCCAGGGAGCTGCGCCGGGTCGTGATAGGCGGCGACGTCACGCTGGACCGGGGGCAGAACTACGCGGTGATCCAGCAGGGTCTGGGCCTGGACTTCCCGATGGACGGGGGCTACGCGGCCGTTACGAGCCGCGTTCCCGAAGAGAGCTCCTACTCGGAGACGGGCACCATCCACCAGTTCACGGCCGAGCGCGCGGGGAGCGCGGGCGCCGTCCGCAGCTATTTGAGCGGCGCCGACCTCACGCTGGCGAACTTCGAGAACCCGGTCGTCGAGGGCGCCGTCTGGCACCCCGAGGAGACGTACTTCACCGGCGACCTGCGGCTGATGCCCATACTGGACGACGCGGGGATAGACGGCGTCACCCTGGGCAACAACCACGTCCTGGACGCCGGGGCCGCCGGGCTCGAGGAGACCCTCGTCCATCTCGACGAGGCCGGCATCGCCCGCGCCGGGGCCGGGACGGACCTGGCCGAAGCCCGCGAGCCCATGATCTTCGACCTCGGGGGGACGAAGATAGGGGTCCTCTCGTACCTGGGCATCCCCGGCTACGACTACGCCTGGGCCACGGAGAAGTCCCCCGGCACGGCCCCGCTTCAGGAAGACGCCGTGACAGAAGACGTAAAGCGGCTGCGCGACCGGGTAGACCTCGTGGTCGTGATGCCGCACTGGGGCAAGGAGTACCTGGCGACCCCGGAGCCCGGGCAGGTGGACCTCGCGCACGCGGCAGTGGACGCCGGGGCCGACCTCGTCATCGGCGGCCACGCCCACTGGCCCAAAGGCATCGAGCTCTACGAAGGCAGCCCGATCTTCTACGGCCTCGGCAACTTCCTGCTCGACCAGTCCTGGTCCGAGGAGACGTCCACCGGCATCTTCGCCGAGATCACCCTCTACAAAGACGAAGTCGTCCAGATCCAGCCGGTCCCGTTTATCCTCCTCGACTACGCCCAGCCGAACTTCCTCCTCCCCGAAGCCGGCGGGAACAGGGCGCTGGAGAACATCTACGCCGCATCCCGGGGCCCCGAGTTCGAAGCCTTCGGGGACGAGTAATGTGCCGAATTATGTACCGCGCGGGCTGGCACGACGCTCGCAAGAGGTGCTACTATGACCGTGGTTGTTGCACCTCGACTAGGAGGAAAGGGTCCGATGGACTACTGAGTCGACAACCTTCCGCGGGCCCTCACAGGCCCCCGGACCGGGCCGGCGAACGTCCGCCATGAAAGGGCGTCTCGCCGGCCCGGATTTCTTTGAGCTATTAGCTTTTAGCCAGTCGTTTGGGGACGAAAGTCCGTCCCTTTCGCGTTTCTCCCAGGACGGACCGGAACCAGGCGGCGACTTTCATGGATACGCTGCGCCGCCCGCAGAGAAGCTAACTGCTAATGGCTAAAGGCTAACTGCTACTTGAAGCGGTACTGCCGGTACATTCCGGCGCTCTCGTCCACGTCGGCCTCGGTTACGTGGTTGCGTCCGCGGCCGGCGACGCGGTCTTCTATGCGCTTGCGGATGAAGCGGCGCATCAGGAAGGGGCTGCGCCTTATGCGGCGGTCGGCCTCGGGGTCCCAGGTGATCTCGGTCTTCTCCGCCATTCGACCTCTCCTCGACTAGGCTTTCTTGCCGGGGATTATAGCGTCCCAGCGTGGCGCCCCGAAGTGACCGCTTCTACGGTTGCTTCGGCTTCGTGGCCTCGTAGACGGCGGCCATGTCGTCCTCGCCGCGGCCTTCGCCTATCGCCTGGTCGAAGCGGGCGGCGACGGCTGAGGCCACGGCCATGTCGAGGTCCCTGGCTTCGGCGGCGTCGAGGACGAGGCCGGCGTCCTTGCGGGCGAGCTTCGCGGAGAAGCTCGGCGGGAAGTCTTCTTCGATCATCATCTTGCCCTTGATCTGGGCGTAGGGGAGGCCGAGGGGGCCGCCCTCGATGGTTTCGAGAAAGGTCTGCGGGTCGACGCCGGTCGCGCGGGCGAAGGCGACTGTCTCTGCCAGGACGCCGAGGAGGCCCACGATCCAGTTGTTCACGACGAGCTTGAGCCGGCTCCCCTCCCCCGCCTCGCCGAGCCACACCGTCTTGCTCCCCACGGCCCCGAAGACGGTCCGGCTCCTCTCCCGGACCTCCTCGGGCCCGGAGGCCAGCACCACCAACTGACCCTGCTCAGCGGGCTCTTTCGTTCCGAGCACCGGCGCGTCCACGAAGGCGACGCCGTTGTCGGCCGCGAGCCGGGCGAGCCTTTCGTTGCCCTCCTCCCCCACCGTGCTCATCTGCAACCACACCCCGCCGTCGGCCAGCGCCGGAAGCACGCCGTCCCCGACGACCTCCTCTATCACGTCGGCATCGGCGAGCATGGTGATGAGAAATTCCGCGCCGGACGCGGCCTCGGCGGGGGTATCGGCCACTTTCGCGCCGTCCCCGGCGAGCGGCTGGGCCTTCCCGGGCGAGCGGTTCCAGGCCCTGACCTCCATGCCGCTTGCTATAAGGTTGCGGACCATCGCGGCACCCATGATGCCGGTCCCGAGCACGGCCACAGCAGTTTTGTCTGCCATCCGTCGTCCTCCTCGTCTGAGTGCGGGAACTACCATACCCCACCGCGGCCCCGACGTAGGGTGAGGCGCCCCACAGCCGGGGCGGCGGGCCGACGATAGAATGCTGGCATGGCGCGTTCCTTCGCACAGAACCCCGCCCTGGAGGTGGAGAACGTCTCCCGCCGCTACAGGAGCAGCGGTCGCGGGGTCGAGGGGGTGAGCTTCTCGGTGGCGCCGGGGGAGGTCTTCGGGCTCGTGGGGCCGAACGGCTCGGGCAAGAGCACGCTGTTGCGCGTCCTCTCCACGGCGATCCCACCCGATTCCGGAACCTTCCGGGTGGCTGGCGCGGATGGTCTCGACGAGAAGCGGAAGGCGCGGGCACGGATGGGCCTGATGGTGGATCGTCCGACGCACTACGGCGACCTGACGGGCCGGGCGAACGCGTACTTCTTCGCCCGGGCTTACGGGGTGAACGAGTCGAAGGCCGAGGCCGTCGTCTCCGAGTTGCTGGACTTCTTCGACCTCGCCGAGTACGCGGACGACAGGGTAAAGACCTACTCTTACGGGATGGGCAAGAAGCTCGCCCTCGTCGAGGCGTTGGCGCACGCGCCCGGGGTGTTGCTGCTGGATGAGCCCTCGCTCGGCCTGGACTACACCTCGCAGTTGGCGTTTCAGCGCAAGATCCGGGAGCTCTCCCGGTCGGGCGTGGCCGTCGTGCTCGCGAGCAACCAGGTGGACGAGGTGGAGTCGCTGTGCGACCGGGTGGCGTTTTTGCACCGGGGTAAGGTGGTCGCCGAGGGTACGCCGGAGGAGTTGGTCTCCTCCATAGAAGGCGTCCGCAGGATCTCGGCGACCCTCCGCAACCCTGTGGAGTATGCCACCGTAGAGAGCGTGGAAGGTGTCGATCGCGTCGTGCCGGAGGGCAGGAACCTCGTGGTGCACTGCGCGGAGCGGCCCGGCATCGTGGCGGACGTGGTGGCCGGGTTGGTCAGTTCCGGCGGTGACATCGTGAGCTTATCTGTCGAGCGTCCAAACCTTGAGGACGTGTTCGTGAAGCTGACGGGGGAGGCGCTCAGGCGTGAGGATTAATCCTCCGGACGCCTACTGGAAGAAGGACGTCTCGCTCTTCTTCGGCAAGCGGTTCGCGCTCGCGATAAAGATGTTGTACCCGCTGGCGATCATCGGCCCCGTCGCCGCCAGCGACATCCCGGCCCAGTACGCCGCGGCCGTCATAGGCATCGTCGCCGTCATGGCAGGGACCTTCGGGGCCGGCGAGAGCCTGACCTCGGACCTGAACGACGGCATCCTGGTGCGCGTCTCGCTCACGCCCCTCTCCCCCTACCGCATCGTCTTCGAGGTCCTCGCCGTCAACGCCGTGCTGGACTTCTTGCAACTTTTACCCGCGCTCGTCGTCGTATTTCTTCTGCATCCCGTGCCCGTAATCTGGGTTCTCGCGGCTTGCGTGGCGCTCTTCGCGACGCTGGTTGCGGCGAACTGCATCGGGATTTTTATAGCCAACTTCACGTCGTCGCCGGCGGACGTGTTGCTCTATGCGACCGCTATTCTGTTTCCCCTGATCTACCTCTCCGGCTTCTTCCGCAACCAAGACCCGGATGGCATCATGCTTACGCTCCGGGGTTTCGTCCCCTTCGCCTACGCAAACGACACCCTGAAGACGGTCTTCGGCCTGACGACGAACACGGCCCCGTTCGAGGCGATCATCTACCCGACAGTAATA
>CAXTDD010000199.1:0-5646 GCA_964242955.1 uncultured Rubrobacteraceae bacterium
TCGGCGAGGACGGCAGCATCCTGGACCTGCAGATCCCGCCCTCCACCGAGGAGGTTACGGAAGAGACCGAGGAGTCGTCCTCGGAGCAGACCCAGCAGGGCGGCGGAGAGGAAGAGGGCGGAGAGGAAGAAGGCGGAGAGGAAGAGGAAGGGCCGAACGCCACCGGGGCCGCCCAGCAGAAGGCCGAGGAGATGGGCGTGGACCTGAACGAGCTGGAAGGCTCGGGCGCCGGCGGTCGCATCACGGTCAAGGACGTACTGGGCGCCGCCCAGGGGTAACGGCCGGCAAGACAGGGCCTGAAGGCATCCCGGCGGGCGCCGGGCGTGGGGGTTATCTGCCTCCCGTCCGGCGCCCGCCGGTAAGATCCGGCCCGGGCGGGCGTTCGACGAGAGCTAGGGAGGTTTGATGGTCGCAAACGGGGGACGCGGAGATGCGATGGTGCGCGAGCAGAAGGCGCAACTCGTCAAGGCCGCCAGGATGTACGCCATGTGCGAGAAAGCCGGGGTTCCGGAGCCGATGGACGTGACGGGGCTCGCGGTGGCGGCCTTCGAGGACATGGAGCTCAGGCCGGCCATGCTCTTCGTGCGGACGAACGAGCGGAACATCAAGGACCTCGCCTGGGCCTTCGGCAACTCCAACTCCGCCGCAGAGTTCGAGAAGCGCGTCAAGGAGATAAAGACCCTGCCAGACCCCGGCGAACCGCGCCCGTAGGTTCCGTGCCCGAGGGAGGGATGTGCATCCCGGCCGCCACCGCGAGCCCCATCTGGACGGACGGTTTTCCTTCTCCCCCAGGTGTTGTGGTCGCGGGAGAAACGGGTTTACGTCACCGCTTATTCTTGCCTAGAATGCCCGAAAAGCGTGGAGGTACCGATGTCCGAAGGGTTCTCCCAAAACAAGGAACCTTTTCAAGACCGCAACATGTGGCGGCTGCTCCTGGCCAGGCTTCACCCGGACGCCGGGGGCGACCACGAGCTGTTCCTGTTCGCCTGCGCCTTGATGGACAGCGTATACGGGAGGCGCCGCGCGGCGCCGCGAAACCCCGGAGGACCGGGCCCGGACCACACCTTCTCCACCTGGCGGGGCGGGATGGACTCCTGGGCCTCCAGCAACCGGGAAGGGCTGCGAAGGCCCAGGGCACCGCGCCGCACCCGGTAACCCAGCAGAGAAGCCCCGGGCCGGGCCGCGGTTTACTGCTGGGACTGCTGCTGCTGTTGCTGCTGCTGTTGCTGCATCTGTTGGATCACCTGATATACCAGATCCCCGGCCTCCCGCTGCATCTTGATCGCCTCGGTCTGCCCCGGGTTCTGGAGCTCCAGCATGTTCTGGACCTTGCGGATGTCCGTCAACGCCTTCCCCATGAGCTGCGCCGGGCTCTGCTGCTGTTGCTGCTGCTGACCACCTTGTTGCTGTTGGCCGCCCTGTTGCTGCCCGCCTTGCTGTTGTTGACCGCCCTCTGCCACGGGGTCTCCTCTCCGTCTCGTTGGCGGACGCGGCCTGTAGGATCGCGTCCTTTTTCACCCGGGGAGATCTCTACCCGCGGCGGGGCCAAACTAGGCCGGTGGACCGCGGAAACCTTTCCCGGCGGCGGCGTTTGCGCCGGAGGGGGCGGGGGCACGAAGATCTCGACGCACACACGGGCGTACTTTGAGAGGGTGGCGTGACCCAGCGAGAACCTGACGGCCGGCCGGAGGAGGAAACGCGCGCGAAGGCCGCGGCTGAGGCCGCGGACGACACGGACGTTGTCCTCGACGTCCCCGTGCTCAAGGTCGAGGAGCTCGACCTCGAGGTCGAGGAGCTCAGGGCGCACATCTCCGCCAGGGCCGAGTTGGCCGGTTTCTTGAACATAGACGTGGGCGTCAACGCCTACGTGGACGGGCTGAAGCTGAGCATCAAGGGTGTGGAGGCCCAGGTCCAGCTGAAGGTAAAGTTGGAGCGCATCCTCGGCAGCATCGACCGCGCCCTTGAGGCCATCGACAACAACCCGGACATCCTGGACCGGGACCGCGGGCCCCGCGACACGGACCGCCGGGAAGACCGCGCCCCGCCCCGCGAGCTCACGGCGGGACCCACGGACGACGGAGACGCTCCCCAGGAGGCCGAAGAGATCCCGGCCACGCCCGCCGCCAGAAAGAAAGCTGACGAGCTCGGCATGGATCTCTCCGGGATCGAAGGAACCGGGGCCGACGGCCGCGTCCTGGTCAGGGACGTTCTGGCGGCGGGCGGCTGAGAAGCCGCCGGGTTCCCGCCTCCGGGGTTACAATGCAGAGAGTTTGCAGAGAGGAGAGGCGGCGATGGCTAAATACTTCAAACAGAGTTCGGCGGAGATACTCTCGGACATCCTGTCCGACAAGACGGTAAAGCGCGTCAGGGAGTACGTCGGCGGAGAGGACTTCAAGTCCGACCGCGAACGCATCCGCAAGAACGCCGCCGACCGCCTGAAGAACGTCCGCGCCCGCTACCGCAAAGGTCCACGCACCCCCGAGACGGCCGCCAAGGAGCGGGAACTCACCCTGCGCCTCGCCGAGGTCGAAGCCGAATCCGCCGACCTGCGCGTCCGCCTCTCCGAGCTTCTGGAGGAAGAAGAGAAACTCCGCGCCGCCCTCGACGAACTCTGAACCGGTGCCCCGGTTCCGAACTTCGCTGCTCCTGCTCACTATCTTCTCTGCCCCGTTGATCTCTGCAGTCTCCGGTTGTTCTTCGCCGGGCGGGAACACGGATCCGCCCGGGACTTCCGTTCCTTCCTCTGAAACTCCTTCCACTTCCCCCGCCCCCGGGACGGCGATCTCTGCGGAGGAGGATCTCGCCGCACCCCCGGCTTCTTTGCGGCTTGGCGACGTGATCTACGAGTCGGCAGGTTGGATCGGGAACGGAGCCCGCGGTTCGCTTTCCGGGAGGATAGAGCGACGAGTACCGGACAACATCGAAAAGACGGGCTATGAGTGGCTCGAAAACGGCGACTCGAACCACCTCAAGCCCCGCACGCCGGTCTACGCAGCTAAGGGCTACGATCCCTGGTTCCGGGTCGTCGCGCGGAGCGATGAAGGATGGACGCTCTACGAGGTGGCCGCCAACCGCAGTGCCAAAAAGGTCGCGGACCTGCTGGACATCAGGGGCAAGACCGATTCCGTTTCTGTCGATAACTATGCTTCCTCGGGCGTGGTCAGGACCGATGTCCTTCAGAAGCCCGGGGAGGTAACGGCCTTTGTGGACACGGTGCTCGGGACGCCGCTCGTGCGGGTGTCCGCCGACTACACTTCCGGATACCGTCTGGTCTTCGAGCTCGAAGACGGCACGGAATCTGATCACTGGTATGAGCCAGATTCCGGCGAGCTGTACCTCAGCGACGAGGCCCCGGCATCGGGCGTCGTGTTGCCGGGGAAGCTGCGCGCCGCCCTCAACGGGCTCTAGTCTTAGCCCGTATTCCACAAGCCCTGTACCACGCTAGTATGCAACGTGTTTGTTACGCCCTTGTGCTGGGCTGTCTGTTCGTGTACAAAGTGGGTTGCTTTCGCACCCTAGGTCTCGAAGGAGAGGACTTGTTGACCCCTGGAGCCGGACTTTACGACCCGCGGTACGAGCACGATGCTTGCGGCCTAGGGTTCGTAGCTCGCATCGACGGTCGCCCGACGCGGGAGACGGTCGAAGAGGGGCTGGAGGTCCTGCACAACCTGGAGCACCGGGGGACAACCGGGAGTGATCCCGAGACCGGGGACGGCGCCGGCATCCTCACCCAGATACCTGACGGTTTCTTCCGGCGTGGGTGTGGGGGGCTCGGGATCGAGCTTCCGCCGGCGGGCCGGTACGCGGTGGGGATGCTCTTCGAGTTCGGCGAGGACGAAGGGAAGGCCGCGGAGGAGAAGCTCGCGGAGATCTGCGCCGAGGAGGGGCAGCAACTGCTGGGCTTCCGGGATGTTCCGATCGTGGCCGATGCCGCCGGGAAGGACGCCAGGAGCGTCATGCCGCGCATCCGGCAGTGCTTCATCGGGTGTCGGGCGCCCGACGAGGCGGCGTTCGAGCGGAAGCTGTACGTGATCCGTCGCCAGCTACACAAGGCCGTCGAGGAATCGCAGGGCTGCTACGTGGTGAGCCTGTCTTCGCGCACGATCATCTACAAGGGGCTCCTGAAGGGGCAGCAGTTGGCGCGGTTCTACCCCGATCTCGTCGATCCGGCGTTCGCGAGCGCCATCGTGCTGGTGCACGAGCGGTTCTCGACGAACACGTTGGGGAGTTGGGAGCTGGCGCACCCGTACAGGTACGTGGCCCACAACGGCGAGATCAACACGCTGCGCGGCAACGTCAACTGGATGCGAGCCCGCGAGAGCCGGCTGGAGTCCTCGCTCTTTGGTGAGGACCTGGCGAAGCTCTCGCCGGTCATCCAGGCGGGCCAGAGCGACTCGGCCTCCTTCGACAACGCGCTGGAGCTTTTGCACCTGGCGGGCCGCAGTCTCCCGCACGCGGTCTCCATGATGATGCCCGAGGCCTGGGAGAACGACGCGCTGATGGAGCCGGACCGCCGCGCCTTCTACCGTTACCACAGCGCCCTCATGGAGCCGTGGGACGGGCCCGCGGCGATGGCCTTCACCGACGGCCGCCTCGTCGGGGCGACGCTCGACCGCAACGGCCTGCGCCCGGCCCGCTACTCCGTCACTAAGGACGGAAGGGTAGTGATGGCCTCCGAGGACGGCGCTTTGCGCATCCCGGCCGAGGACGTGGTCGAGCGCTGGCGGTTGCAGCCGGGCAAGATGCTCGTCGTGGACACCGAGCGGCAGGAGCTCTTGCACGACGAAGAGGTCAAGAAGCCGCTGTTCGGGCGCCGGCCGTACCGGGAGTGGTTGGACGAGGGTGAGATCCACCTGAACGACCTCCCCGACGCGCCCATGGACGGACGTCCCGAGCCCGCCACGCGCTTCCAGCGCCAGCTCGCCTTCGGCTACACCATAGAGGACCTCCGCATACTCCTCACCCCTATGGCCCAGAACGGCAAGGAGCCCGACGGCTCGATGGGCACCGACACGCCGCTCGCCGTGCTCTCCGAGAGGCCGCAGCTCCTGTACGCGTACTTCAAGCAACACTTCGCGCAGGTCACCAACCCGCCCATAGACCCGTTGCGCGAAGAGCTCGTCATGTCGCTCAAGATGTCTTTAGGCCCCGAGCAGAACCTGTTCGACGAGACGCCCCGGCACTGCCGGCGGGTTCTGGTGGACGGGCCCGTGCTCACCGAGAGGGAGCTGGAGAAGATCCGGAACCTCGGCTCCGAGCGCGCGAGCTCGACCACTTTAAGCACCCTCTTCCCGGTCGCCGCCGCCGAATCCGGCATGGAGGACGCCCTGACGACGCTCTGCCGGAGTGCCGAGAGCGCCGTGAAGGGTGGATCGGCCGTGCTCGTCTTGAGCGACCGGGGCGTGAACGAGACGCAGGCCCCGATACCGAGCCTGCTCGCCACGGCGGCCGTCCACCACCACCTGGTGCGGGCCGGCATCAGGACCGCCACGACGCTCGTCGTCGAGACCGCCGAGGCCAGGGAGGTCCACCACTTCGCCCTGCTCGTCGGCTACGGCGCCACCGCCGTCAACCCTTACCTGGCCTTCGAGACCGTCGAGGCTATGGCGGGCTCCGACCTGCTCGGGGGCGTGAGCCCCGAGGAGG
>CAXTDD010000200.1:0-5636 GCA_964242955.1 uncultured Rubrobacteraceae bacterium
ATCACCCGCTTTCGGTCGGGCCCGCTGCCGGCCACCAACACCGGCGTCTGGCCGAGCCCGCCGCGGTACACCCTCTCGACGAGCCGCTCGAAGAGCAGCCTCAAAGCACCGGCGCACACGAAGGCCACGGGGGTCGATATCAGGACGAGCGAGGGGCCGAGGCCGCTCTCCGGGTAAAAAGCGGCCCCGGCCAGCGCGAGGCCGGCCCAGCAGGAGGCCGCCCCGATCAGGGCCCCCGGGTTCCTACGTACCGGCGCCCTATCGTAGAGCCGGAAGGCCGCGAAGACGACCACCCAAGCGCCGACCAACAGCGGCGCGAGGGAGAGCGCCCCGCCGTCCAGCAGACCGGCCGCGACCACCAGCCCGATCAAAAGGGCGGCCCCGTCCGACAGCGCCAGGACCAGCACGCTCAGGGAGCGCCGCAGGAACTTCAGGCCGAGGAGCCCTTTCAGGATGTTCTTCGAGAACCGCAAGTACACCTACCGGGCGGAGTATACCCCGCCCGGTGGCCCGGACGCGCCTAGTTGCTGACCTTGAACCCCTCGCCGCACGCGTACCCTTCCCGGCAGTAGATCCCGTAGTTGGGGCGCACGATGGCGTAGGTGTAAGCGCGGGACCTCACGGAGATACCCGCCCGACGGGCCGCGTTGCCCAGGTAGCGCACGCGATTTACCTGCAGGCTCTGTCCGCCGTAGGGGGCGCCGCCCTGGTACTTCGGGTAGCGGTAGAAGGCCGTGTGGAGGTGGACCCGCCCGACGGCGATGTTACCCCCGCCGGTGTCCCCGGCGTAGCCGAGTACGGTGTTTCTCGTCACCCTGTCGCCCTGAGAGAGGCCCCTCCTGACGCTCTGGAGGTGCGCGGAGATGTTCGCGTACCGGCCGTTGCACGATTTGATCGCGACGAAGACCCCGTAGTCGGCGTGGGACCGTTGGCGCCCGACGTGGGTCACCGTGCCGCAGGCGACGGGCGAGTAGACGTAATCGTACCTGTTGAGCGGGTAGTCGATGGCATACTTGTCGTTGGTGTAGTACGGCTCGTTGCACCGGCCGTAGCCTATGTTGCCGTGGGTGTACTGCCCCCAGAAGTTGTGGACGCCGATCCTGGTCCAGCCGGTGGGGATCCTGTCGACCGACCCCGTGGTGTCGTCGTCCGCCGCCGCGTTGGCACCGAGCCCTTGCTGGGTCTGCACGTAGAATCGCGAAGGCGCTCGCCAGCACCCTTCGGCGATGCGCGTCTCGCCACCGGCCTTCGAGGTCGTCCGCGTCGCGGCGGCCGAAGGTTCTTCTTCGGGTTCTACGGCGATGCCGGCGGACCCTTTCCCGGCGTCCTGTTGTTCGATCGCGCGCGCGTCCGAGCCGGAGGGGTAGAGTTCCTCGAGCGAGTTCGCCGCCGGCACGTCGAGCGACCGGATCGACTCTGAGGGGGGCTCGAAGCGGATGCCGGAGAGGAGCCTCTTGTCTTCCTCGTCGAGACCCTCATCGCCCGTACCTTCGAGGTACACGTCGATGGTATACACGCGCCCGTTCACCGGCACGTAGACCTGCGTGAACGGCGTGCTGCCGGGTACGGGCCCTACCGCGACGCCCTCGTGCTCCCTGCCGACGGCGACCGTCTCGCGCTCGAGGGAAAGGTCCGGGTACTCGGCTATCGTGCCACGGACCTCATCCTCTATCTCCCCGGGATCGAGGTCGTAGGCGAGGGCGACGCGCAGCGCGGGCTTCCCGCCGTGTTCGTCGGCCTTTTCGGTGTCCGGGCGCCAGAGCGTGTAGCCGTAGGTGTCGTCGATGGTGTAGGGCTCGCGTTCGACGGTCCACCGCGAGGGATGCGAGACGGCGGCCCCCACGGCCTCACCACCCGTCTTCTGGACCGCGGACGTGCCGGAGGGCTGCGCCTCGACGCCCGCGCCTACCCCCACGATACCCATTGCTACGGCCAACGTGAGGACGGCGAAGCTCAGCAAATTGTTTCGGTGGCGCATTTCCCCCTCCAGAGAAGATGAGCTTTGTGTGTAACCGCATTATCGGGTATAGGCCAGCAAACTTATAGGGGTGTCGCTTACATTTCTTGCTTTTTTCCGGACCTCCGGCCTTCGTTCCACCGTTGGCCGAGCACCCGGGCCAGGAAAATGGGGTTGCCGAGAAGGTACCGGCGCCACAGACGCCGGGGCTCGAAGAAGAGCCGCGCGAGCCATTCGAGGCCGTTGTCCGTGAGGATGCGCGGGCCGCGCCGCAGTTCTCCGGAGGCGTAGTCGAAGACGGCGCCGCCGGTGAGGGCGACGCCCAAGTCCAGTTTGTGACGGTTCTCCATCAGCCAGCGCTCCTGCAGGGGCATGCCGAGGCCGAGGAGGAGCACGTCGGGCCGCGCGGCCGTGATCTCCGCCACCATCGCCTCGTTCTCGGGGCTGTCTGTGGCGTGGTCGAAGAGACCGTGGCGCACGCCGGAGATCTTCAGGTTCGGGCGCGTCTTCTGGAGCATCGACGCGGCCTTCTCGGCGACGCCGGGACGGGCGCCCAGGAAGAAGAGGGAGAAGCCCTCCCTCTCGGCGAAGGTTGCGAGGGTTGGGATCCAATCGGCGTAAGTGATCCTGTGCGGAACACGCCGCCCCAGGATTCTTGCCGCCAGCCTCACCCCAACCCCGTCGCAGAAGACCACGTCCGCCGCGCGGAAAAACCGCCGCAGCTCGGGGTCCGTGTGGCAAAAGTTGAGGCAGTGGGCGTTAACGTTGAGCACAATTCCACCCCGCCGGCGCACGAGGCGCCGGATCTCCGCGTGCAACCCATCCACGGTCACCGAGTCCACCCCGACCCCGAGCACCTCTATCCGCCCCGGACGGCTCACGGGGTCTCCGCCAACCCGGCGAGTATCGCCCGTTCCAGATCCCGAAACCGCGCGTCCCACGAGTTCTCCCGCGCCAGCAGCATCCTCGCCCGCGCCTTCCCCTCTGTCTCGGTCTCTCCCAGATCTCGCAGGGCCCTGACAAAACCTTCCGGTCCGCCCGCCAGATAGAGGTGGGATGAGATCTCCTCCAACGCCGGCAGGGAGGAGGCCACGACCGGCCGGCCGGTGGCGAGGCACTCGTAGGTCTTGGCGGGCGAGATCGCACGCGTCAGACCGTTGACCTTGTACGGCATCACGAACGCGTCGACACCGGCCAGAACCCCGGGCAAATCCTCGTGGGCCACTTCCCCCAAATACTCCACGTTCGGCTCTTCCAGAAAGTCCCTCTCCCCGCGGCCCGCGTCGCCCACCAGCCGTAACCGGAGACCGGCCCGGACGATGGCCCGCAGGACGCCGTAGTCGAGGCGCTCCCTGCCCAGGTGTCCGAAAAACCCCACCGTGCGCGCCGGCAGGTTGGGGGGGTCGTCTTGTAGGGGCGCGAACCTCGCGTAGTCCACCGCCGGTCCGCTGAGGAAGGCGTCAGACCTGACGGGCCTGGTTTTGTCCAGCAGGTGTTTCGAGGTGCAGGAGACGAGATCGGCCCGGGTCAGGAGCTCGCGCTCGGTGGCCGCCACATCCGCCGGAACGCCCGGGAAACGCGCGTAGTCGTCCGCACGGTCGTAGAGGACGAGGCGGGGGTGGAGAAGCTGTATCAGGTCCAGCGTCGTGCGGGTCGGCGGGTAGGCCACCACGATGGGCCGCGCCCCGATGAGGTTCCACAAGTCGCGCGCCACCCGCGGCAGCAAGACCCGCCGGTTGGCCACCCTGAACGCCCGGAACGTCGGAGGGAGCACGAGCGGGGAGTAGACGACGGGACGATCTTTCCGGTTCTTCACCCGTTTGCTCGTCCTCTGAAGCCTCGCCACGATCCTCGGGAGGGCGGACGGGCGCGGGTTGGCGAGGCCCGTCGTCTCGACGAAGACGGTGGGGTACCCGGCCCGGGCGAACAGGTCGGCGAGGGACTGGTGGCGCTGCCAGAGAAAGTCCCAGCGGACGCCGGAGAGGAGCACGACGGGCGGCTTTGGCACCCGCGCCGCCTATCCCCGGGTCCCGGCCGGGCCCATCACGGCGAGCGCCCCCGCCGGGTCCGGCACGGGATTCTCATCGTAGACGCGGTCCAGGCCGAAGAGGGCCAGTATCTCGACGGCCCTCTCTGCCTGGGCGCCGGTTACGTGGGCGCGCCACCCGTCCAGGCGAGAACCCCCGGAAGCCTGCGGGCGGCTCGTGAAGGAGGGGTGTTGGAGCCGATGGTGGACGCTCCCGTCGTGGTCCCGGCCGAGGAAGGCGAACAGGCTCCGCAGTTCGGGCTCCGGGTGCAGGAGCAGGTTCTCGTAGAAGCACAGGTGGATGCCGCCAGGGGCGAACTGCCTCAGGGGCACGTAGTTGTCTATGCACCAGAGAAAGAGGTGCCGCTCGAATGGGCCGCGGGCGGCCCGGATCTCCGCCTCCATCGGCAGGAGGTGGTCCTCGACGAGTTCCTCCTGCCCCATGGTCTCCGAGAGGTTGTCCCGCCACCCGAGGGCGAGCCTGGAGGCGACGACGGCGCACGGGTGCCGGAGGAGCAGCACGATGGGCATGCCGGGAAAGTTCTCGGCCATCCAGCCCAAAAGCAGGTTAGCCCTAACGTCCTTCACGAGGCGCCGCCGGGCCACGAAGGCGCCGCCCCGGTCCGTCCACCCGTTCCGGAGCTCGCCGGACAGAACCCTCCGCGCCGGGCGGAGGAACTCCTCCCGCCGGTCTCCGGGCCTCAGGTATTGCTTGCTTCCGAAGCCCTTGAAGTCTTCGACCCTTCCGGGATGGAACGGCTCGAAGACGTACCGGTAGCCGGCGTCGTGGTTGACGAGGCCCGACAGCCACGTCGTCCCGCTCCGCCCGGTGCCGGCCAAAAAAACGGACCGCCG
Organism: uncultured Rubrobacteraceae bacterium; assembly: GCA_964242955.1. Lineage (GTDB taxonomy): Bacteria > Actinomycetota > Rubrobacteria > Rubrobacterales > Rubrobacteraceae > Rubrobacter_D. Next base: position 4,839 of record CAXTDD010000200.1, read on the forward strand.
GTGATCCCCTTTCGCCAGGTCCACGTGCAGGCCGCCGAGGGCCCTGCGGAGACGGCCCGGGATCACGGGCGGGCCTGCGCTTCTAACGGGTTCGGCACGAAGGTCCCCTCAACCGGGGGTGGACGCTTCGTCGGTCTCGGCCGCGGACTTCGGGGGGTCGGGTGGCCCGACGAGCCGTACCGCGGCGGCGGCAAGGACGAAGAAGAACAGGGTCGAGCCGGGCAGGTACCAGTGCCACTCGAAGACCGAGGAGATCAGGTACACCGAGAGCGCCGCCACGAGCCCGGAGAGCAGCAATCGTGCCTCCCTCTCCGGCCGGTACCGCCGGGCCGCCCGTACCAGGTAGAACAGCAGCAGGACGACGAAGGCCATGAGTGCGAGGAAGGCGAAGATCCCGGTCTCCGTGCCCTGCTCCAGGTAGAGGTTGTGGACCTGTTTTACGCCCTGGACGCCCTGCCGCGCTTCGAGCCAGGTGTACTGGAAGGTGCCGGCCCCGGTCCCGGTGAGCGGGTTCTCCATCCAGGCGTCCCATCCGACCCTCCAGTAGTCCGCCCTGAAGCCGACGCCGAGCGAGACCAACCTCTCCCCGGCGCTCCCGGTCTGGGCGGGGTTGCTGAAGATCTCGCGCGCGGCCCGCCCGACCCCGCCGAACCCGGTAACGACCAGCAGGGCGGACGCCACGGCCGCCAGGCTTCGATGTCCGGTGTCATACCGGCAGCCTAGAGTTCACCCGTGGCCAAGATGCTCAAGACCTTGCTGCGCCGGGTGGCTGAAGTCATCGCCCCCGCTCGCGTCCCC
>CAXTDD010000201.1:0-5635 GCA_964242955.1 uncultured Rubrobacteraceae bacterium
GGGGTGGATGCCGTCATCACCGACGATCCCAAAACGCTCGCGGAGATACTTCAGGAGCGCCAAACTTAGGACGCGGTCACGCCAGGATCACGAGCGCGGCGGGGATCAGGCCCAGCAGGGCGTAGGCGGCGCCGAGGGGCAGGAAGTACTTGGGGTCGTTCTGGGTGGGGGTGATGTAGCGGGCGTAGGGGACCAGCCGTATCGCCCGGCGCAACACCGCGTTGTACTCGTAGCGGAAGGAGATCATGTGCATTCCGTTCGCGACGGTGACGAGGCAGAACGGTAGGGCCCAGAACCTCGACGGATGGAAGTTGACGCCGACGGGCGTCAGCAGCACGCAGAGAACCCAGACGATCTGGATGGTCAGGTAGGAGGCCCAGGCCGCCTTTATCCGGTATCTGTGCTCGGACTCGATGGTCCAAGAGTCTAACCGAAGGGGCCGGACGACGGCATCCGGCTTGAACGGCGCGGACGGATTTGCTAGTTTCTTGGTGCTGCCCGAGATCGCGCGGCAGTGCCTTACCGGTCGGCACCGGATCGGCCCCGGGGATCACTCCGGAGGAGCAACAACATGCAGCACACGTCCGGCGGTTCGGTCATCAAGGACCCGGCCCTCGCCCCCGACGGGCACCGCAAGATCGACTGGGTGGCCCAGCACGCGCCCGTACTCAACGCCATAGCCAAAGAGCAGCTCGCGGACGGATCGTTGCGCGGCAAGAAGATCGCGATGACCATCCACCTCGAAGCCAAGACCGCATACCTCGCCACCCTGCTCCATGACGCGGGCGCCGACGTCACGGTCTCCGGCAGCAACCCGCTCTCGACCCAGGACGACGTCTGCGCCGCCCTCGCCGAGCGCGGCGTTCGCGTCTACGCCACCCACGACCCCTCCGACGAGGACTTCGAGGCCTACCTCCACCAGACCTTGGAGACGAAACCAGAGCTGATCGTGGACGACGGCGCCGAACTCGTGGGCCGCCTCATCGACCACCACCCCGACCTCGTGGGCAACGTCATCGGGGCCTCCGAAGAGACCACGACCGGCATCATGAAGCTCAAAGCCATGACGAACGAGGGCGTCTTGCCCTTCCCGGTGCTCGCGGCCAACGATGCCAAGATGAAGCACCTCTTCGACAACCGTTACGGTACCGGCATCTCCTCCATCGCCGCCATACTCTCCAACACCAACCTCTTCCTCTCCGGCAAGGCGGTCGTGGTGATGGGCTTCGGCTGGGTCAGCCGCGGCCTCGCCAAGTACGCCGACGGCATGGGCGCGCGCGTGATCGTCTGCGAACCGGACCCGGTGAAGCTGCTGGAAGCCTACTCCGAGGGCTACCAGGTGATGAACTCCCTGCAGGCCGCCGAAGAGGGCGACGTCTTCATAACTGGCACGGGCAACATAAAGGTGCTCCGTACCGAGCACTTCGAGCGGATGAAGGACGGCGCGCTGCTCGCCAACGCCGGCCACTACGACCACGAGTTCGACCTGGCCGGCCTGCAAGCGATGGCCGTCGCCTCCAAGGAAGCCCGCCGCAACGTGGTCGAGTACGAGCTCGCCGACGGCCGCAGGCTGCACGTGTTGGCGCGGGGGAGACTCGTCAACATCGCGGCGGCCGACGGGCACCCGGTCGAGATCATGGACCTCACCTTCGCCGTGCAGGCGCTCGCCGCGCACCACCTGGCCAGCCACGCGGGCGATTTCGGACCCGGTATTCAGGAGATCCCGGCGGACATAGACGACCTCGTCGCCCGCCACAAGCTCGCGTCTTTGGGCGTCGAGCCCGAGACGCTTACGGAGGAGCAGATCGCGTACCAGCAGAGCTGGCGTTAGCCGATAGCTTTTAGCCATTAGCTTTTAGCCGTTGGCTTTTAGCCGTTAGTTCCTGGCTCGGGCGGACGTTCTTATGACCTGACGATGAGGAGTCCGCCCGCCAGGACCAGCGCGACGCCGAGGATTTTGAGGAGGCCGAGGTCCGCGGCGGCGGGGCCGAAGAGGCCCGCGCGGTCGATGAGGAGGCCGGCGATGAGTTGGGAGGCGATGACGAGGGAGAGGGTCTGGGCCAGGCCGGACCGGCCCGCGGCCAGGACGATCGCGCCCAGTATGAAGGCCCCGAGAACACCGGAAACGGTAGCCCACAGCACGGCCCGACCGGTGAACTCGGGACGGGAGAAGAGGGCGACAGCGAGACCGGCGACGGCGGTGGCGACGCCGGAGACCCCGACCAGCGCGCCGACGCCCAGAGACCTGATGCCGAGCGTGTTGACCACAACCTGCGCCGCTATCGCCAGGCCCGCCAGCGCCGCCAGAATCGCCCCCGTGTTCATGCGCTCTCCCTCCGGATCCCCTGCAGCAAAGCCGGCCAGGATAGCACGGATTAGCTGTTAGCCGTTAGCTGTTAGCCTTTGGCCGTTAGCTTCGCATAGATAAGAGCATCTTCCGCCCGTAGGCCGAGGCTTGTGCAGGATCAGCTCGCCGAGAAAGGGCCGGCAAGCGGACCTTTCCAGAAACGACTTGCCAAATGCTAATGGCTAAGAGCTAATGGCTGTTCTAACATCTCCTGCGTGAGAACCCTTAGGATCCGCTACACGAGCTTCCGTACCTGTCCCAACTGCGGGGGCAGGGGCGACGATGGCGCTGCCTGGCGTCCCATCGGGTGCAAGCGCTGCAGGGGGCGGGGGAAGCTCGTCACGGGCGTCGAGATCGAGGACTCCGTCGAGGGCGTCCTACCGGCTTCCCGCTACGACTTCAACGCGCTCGGGGAGGTTTTTCTGCTGGACTTTGACGAGGACGAAGAGGTGGAGGTCATCCGCCCCGAAGACCCCTGGGGTTGAAGCGGGTCATCATGCGCAAACCCTGGGCGAGCGCCGAGGAGATGGCGACGCCCAGGACATCGTAGACTACAAAAGCCGCGTAAGGGGGACGCGTGACGCCCCCGAACTCGTCGGCGTACCCGGCCTCTTTTCCGAGCGCCGCCCACCCGTAAGAGAACGGGAACAGAGCCCACTCGATTGAGGCGGCGGCGAGCGCCATCGCGACGGCGGCTGCCACCCCGGGCCACCCGCCCCGGAAGGCGAGTAGGACGCCGAGCGCCACGTAGACAAAGGTGCGGGTCGCCTGTATGAGCGCCTCCCGGCCCGACGCTTCGTAGACGCTGCGCCAGGAGAAGACGCCCGCCCCGAAGCCGTAGAGCGCCGCCGCGAAGGTACAGGCAACCGACAGGTAGATCAAGGATTTCAAACCCTTGTCCATGCGCCGCATTATATTGGTATCCGCGCGGGCAACACCGCACCGAATACCCACGGCCCGGTCACAGCGCGGCCAGCACGTCCTTCACGGCCAGGCGTTCCTTGAAGGGGATCACGCCTCCTTTCACGGCTTCCGACAGCGCCTCCGGCGAGGCGCCGAGCTTCTCCGAGGCGGCGACGAGCACCGGATGCCCCCGTTCCTTCGCCTCCCTGAGCAGCGCCGCCCTCTCGACCAGGTTGCGCTCGGACCAGAAGCCCAGGATCTCCAAATGAACCCTCGCACCATTGCCATTCTCAAGCGTGAAGTCCGGGACGAGGGCGGTCTTCAGCTCCGGAAAGGGCAGGACGCCGGAACCGGCCAGAAGGCTCCAGCCTCCGGTGTCTTTGGCCCGCTCCCACGCCTTGACGAACGCGGCGCGCACGTCGTCGCCCTCGCCGGCGTCTCTGGGGCCGAGGTAGTGGCTCGTGAGGTCGTTCTTCTCGGAGTCTAGTTCCAGCACGGCGTCGCGGCCCTTCCACTCGACGTTCGCCGAGAGGCGCCAGGGGGAGGTGAGGAGCAGGCCCGGGAGGAACTTGGCGAGGCGGAGGCCGTACTTACGCGTGCCGCCGAAGATGGAGAGGGGGCCGTCGAGGTGTAGACGGTAGCCACGGGGCGTGGGCTCGAGGCGGTAGATCAGGGCCATCTTCTTCACGTAGTGGAAGACGAGCCTCGCGTCCGCGCCCCCTTCGAGGTCCACCACGAGCTCCTTCGCCGCGTAGAGCACGCCCTGTATCTGGGCGACGTTGTAGCGTTCGATAAGTTCTTCGGGTGACGGTTCTTCGAACTCGGCGAGTAGTTGGGCCCCCTGCCGGTCGGCGTACATCACGTCAGTGACCTCTTCCAGGCCCGTCTCCGAGGCGACCTTGGAGATCACGTCGTCGCGGGTAGGGACTTCGAGGAGGCCCGGTTCGGATGCCGGCGGCTCGGGCAGGGCCGAGGCGAGCTCGAAGATCCTGGTCCTTACCGTGTACGGGTCGGCCCCCGTGGCCGCCTCCCACGTCGCCCTTTCTTCGAGCAGCTTTGCCAGCGCCCGCACGATCCTGAATCCCCGCCGCGCGTCGAGCCTGGGACCGAGTTCTTCTTCGAGCCCCCCGATTCGCGCCTCCAGCCCCGCCCGCGGCCGGTGCAGGTGCGCGGCGAACACGGCGCACAGCTCTTCCGCCACCGCGAGGACGCGTTCGTCTTCGGGCGAGAGGCGGTGGGGGACGAGCCGGCCGCGGGTGAGGCGGGCCATGACGTGCTCGCCGCGCAGCACTAGGCCGGCGCCTTGCGGAAGGACTCCCTGCGGCGGCGCGAGGCCGCCTCCTCGCCCGTGGCGGCCGTGACCAGCTCGTAGAGGACGGCCTGCTTGCCGTCCATGGGGCGCAGGATGCGACCCAAGCGTTGGACGTACTCGCGCTGGGAGGCGCTGCCGGCCAGGATGATCGCGACGTTCGCGTCCGGTACATCGACGCCCTCGTTCAAAACGTCCGAGGCGATGATGGCGCGGTAACGTCCCTCACGAAAGCGGTCCAGGATCTCCTTGCGTTCGCGGGCCGGCGTCTCGTAGGTGATGCCGGGGATCAAGAACCGACGGGAGAGCGCGTAGACCTCCTCGACGCTCTTGGTGAACACGATGCAGCGGTCCTCCCAGTGCTGGCGCAGCAGCGCCTCAAGCGTCACGCCTTTCCTCATGGCGCCCTCCCGGATCTCACGCCGCCGCCGCGCCGCCAGCAGCGCCTCCCTCCCCCCGGAGTGGCTGGTCGAGGCGACCATGATGAACCGCTGCCAGTCCTCCGGCGAGCGCATCGGGAGCCGGTGCTTCTCCAGAAAATCCTTGTAGACGGCCTCGGCCTGGGCGTAGTCGAAGCGCTCCTGGGCCGTGAGCTCTATGGGCATCCGCACCAGCTCGAACGGGGCCAAAAACGTCCCGGCCAGATCCTCCGGCGACCGGCGGTAGACCACACGGCCGGCAAGCTCCGGCAGCAAATCATGGCCGCCGTCCGGGCGTTCGGGGGTCGCCGTGAGACCCAGAGAGTAGGGGGCGAGGAGCATCTTGGGGATGATGGCGTTCTTCGGGGCCGGGAGGTGGTGGACCTCGTCGTAGACGGCGAGGGCGAAGCGGTCGCCGTAGCGTTCGGCGTGGATGTAGGCCGAGTCGTAGGTCGTGACGGTCAGGGGTGTGATCTCGTGGTATCCGCCGCCCAGCAGCCCCACCGTCACCGACCCGCCGAACGCGTCCGTGAGCACCGAATACCACTGCTTGAGCAACGCCAGCGTCGGCACCACGACGAGCGTGCTCCGCCCGACCTTCTCCATCGCGCTCACCGCGACCGCCGTCTTGCCCGCCCCGGTCGGCAGGACCACCAC
>CAXTDD010000202.1:0-5619 GCA_964242955.1 uncultured Rubrobacteraceae bacterium
GTCAACACCGGCTGGTCCGGCGGCCCCTACGGCGTGGGGAGCCGCGTGGAGATCGCCGCGACCCGCGCGATGGTCCGGGCCGCCATCGCCGGCAGCCTCGACGACGCGCAGACCAGGGAAGACCCCTTCTTCGGCCTGAACGTGCCGAAGGAGGTGCCCGGTGTCCCGACGAAGGTACTCGACCCGCGGGGCACGTGGGACGACGCGGCTGCCTACGACGAGCAGGCGAAGAAGCTCGCCGATCTCTTCAGGGAGAACTTCGGCAAGTTCGAGTCCAGCGTCTCCGACGGGGTGAGGACCGCCGGGCCGCGCCTCCCATAGGGGCGGTTAGTAACCCGCGTGGTCTGTGCGCCTTCTCACGGTCGCGGCGTTACGGGGTGCGTAACTTCACGTTCCGCCCCCTTCCGCCGGTTAGCGACGCGGCGGGTGCGGGTAAGCCTTATGGGCCGGATGTCGGCGGGCGGGAGGTGGTGCCGCGGGGCTAAAACGGGTGCGAGAGAGTCGTGCGTTGGGGAATGAACTCAGACAGATAGGAGCAACGTGTTTCTCAGGATAGACAAGCTGCAGATAGAGCTGCCGAGGCCCGCGCAGGCCGACCCCGAGTCGGCCGGCATCGTGCAGGAGCTCATGGGCGGCAAGTTCGGCGAGATGTCCACGCTGATGAACTACACGTACCAGTCGTTCAACATGCGGGGCAAGAGCAAGATCCGGCCCTACTACGACCTCGTAGCCAACATCGCCGCCGAGGAGATGGGCCACATCGAGCTCGTCGCCAACACCATCAACCTGTTGTTGGATCAGACGGAAGCCTCGACGGACGGCGTTACCCCGCCCCTCAACTTCAGCGGCATGACGGGCAACCCCGACCACTTCCTGAACTTCGGCCTCGGGACCATCCCCGGTGGGGCCGGGGGCAAGGCCTGGACGGGTGAGAACGTCTTCAACTCCGGCAACCTCAAGCTGGACCTTCTGCACAACTTCTTTTTGGAGTCCGGTGCGCGTATGGGCAAGATCCGGGTCTACGAGGCCACCCAGAACCCCGTGGCCCGCGAGATGATCGGGTACCTCATCGTGCGCGGCGGCGTGCACCAGGAGGCCTACGCCAAGGCGCTCAGTGACCTCTCGGGCGCGGACATCACCAAGCTCTTGCCGGTGCCGGAGATCCGGTCGGACAACTTCCCGGACGCCAAGAAGTACATGGACAAGGGCTTCCACCGCATCCTGTACCGCTTCAGCCCCGACGACTACCGCCAGATCGGGGAGATCTGGAACGGTTTGCAGGTGGACACCGGCGAGGAGCGCACGGTCGAGGACGGCCCGCCCGAGGGCGGCTCCGTGCCCGACCTCAACCCGGCCCCGCCGCTCTACGCCCCCGGCGTCAACGAGGAGGACATCGCCGAGATCGCCAAGAGGCTTTGAGCGGCCCGCTTCGCGGACCGCGCTTTTAGCTATTAGCCGTTAGCTTTTTGGTGCTGGCGGGCGTAATTGGGGGCAACGGAGGGCCGGCTCGACGCCGGTCCTCCGCTTTAGTGGAGTTGTGGCGAGAAGGAGGACGGCGTGTCTGAAGACACCACGATCAAGAAGGTGAGCTCTAAGACCTCGCCGAGGGGCGAGATGGGGCAGAAGTATCTTGCGGATGGCAAGAGCGTCTCGATGCGGATGTGGGAGAACGAGGAGCCTTCCGAGGCCAAGCCCGAGGCCAGCCGCGACTACGAGACGGTGGGGTACGTGATCGGGGGCCGCGCCGAGCTGCACCTGGAGGGGCAGAAGATCGTGCTGGAGGCCGGCGACTCTTGGCTGGTCCCGAAGGGAGCCTCCCACACGTACAATATCCTGGAGGCTTTCACCGCCGTCGAGGCGACGAGCCCGCCGGCCGAGGTCCACGGCCGCGACGAATAGGCCTCAGGTTTCAGTTGTAAGGAGGCTGGGTTTTACCCGAATCCCTCGTTGTGAGGTACGGCGGGGGATTCGGGGTGTTACGGCTTACTGTGGGGGTGGAGATCTCCCCTAAACTCTCGGTGTGGACGGGGGGGAACATACCGGAGGACCGGCGCTCGCCGGGGGGCTGTTGCGGGTGGAGAAGATCTACCACGAGCCGAACGTCGCCGACCACGCGCGGGGGCGTGAGATCCTGGCCCGCTTCCCGCACGCCGCACGTATCGAAGTCTCTTCCCACTGGAACATACCCGAGCTCCACGGAAACGCGGACGGTGTAGGAAACTGGAACCGTAACAAGAAGACCGTGCTGGTGCTCGGGACCAAGAAAGGGCTCGGCATCCGTCCCTTCTACCGCAGCGCGGACTTTATAGCCCCGTCGCAGGCAAACGGCTGCGCGATGGCTTGCTCGTACTGTGTGGAGACGGGGACGCTCATCTCTACGCCGGAAGGCCGAGTACCCGTCGAGCGAATACGGGATGGAGATCTTGTACTTGCCTACGATAGTTCTTCGGGACGTCTTGTAGAAGCTCGTGCCGATCGTACGGCCTCCAGGGAAGTAGACGAAGTGCTCGAAATTCGGGTCGGCGGCAGAGTGCTTCGTGTAACGGAAGATCACCCGATAATGACCCGTAGAGGGTGGGTAAGAGCCGGAGATCTAACCGAAAACGATGAAGTTCTGTGTGATGATGACCGCACAGCGTAATACCGTTGTCGAGGACCAGGGCGAGTTGCGGAAAGAACGCCACGGGCAAGACGTGGTGGGCTTGCAAGGAGCTTTCGCTCTCGCAGCACCGGCATGCAAGATCCCGCGCGATCACGGCTCTTGTCCAACGTTTGCCTTCTCTCTGCTGCCTGAACATTTATTTGGCTCCCCCGTCGACGTAGTTGGGGTTGCCGGCGCCGGAATGCAACGTCGCGAGGTGCCTGGCCTGGGCTTTTCTTCCCTCGCCCGCCTTCGAGCAGACCGGGCAGTAACCTCTAAGAGCATGTTTCGACACAACGGGAGCTTTTCTTTATGAGGTTCGAGAGAGTGCAGAGCATCAAGCGCGTACGGACCGATACCACCGTGCACAATTTCCACGTACCGGGTCCGGAATCATACGTCGCGAACGGCGTTGTCACCCACAATTGCTACGTCGCCCGTCGCAAAGGTTATGCCAACCCGATCACGACCTTCGTCAACAGCGGGGAGATACTGGGCGCCGTCGGGCGGCACGCGGCGAAACAGGGCTTCAAGTTCGAGGCTTCGCAGGCCGATCCGGACCTCTGGGTCTACGAGCTCGGGACGAACAGCGACCTCTCCGTGGACGCCGCCGTCTCGGGGAACGTCAAGGACGCGGTAGCCCTCTTCCGGGGGCTTCCGAACGCGAAGGCGACGTTCGCCACGAAGTTCGTCAACCGGGAGTTGCTCGATTACGACCCGCAAGGCAAGACGCGCCTGCGGTTCTCGCTGATGCCGCCGGAGACCTCAAAGCTCGTGGACGTGCGCACTTCGAGGGTCGAGGACCGCGTCGCCGCCATAGACGACTTTGTGGAGGCTGGCTACGAGGTGAACGTGAACTTTGGGCCCGTGGTCTTCAAGGACGGCTGGCTGGAGGACTACGCGGAGCTCTTCGGGATGATAGACGCCGCCATCTCGCCGGCGGCGAAGACCCAACTCGCCGCGGAGATCATTTTCCTGACCCACACGCAGGAGCTGCACGGGGTGAACCTCTCCTGGCATCCCGAGGGGGAGAAGCTCCTGTGGCGGCCCGACGTCCAGGAGCACAAGACCTCCCAGGCGAGCGGCGAGCGCGTGCTCCGCTACGAGCGGAACCTGAAGCGGCGCCTGGTGGGGGAATTGTTGGATCTCCTCCGGGAGAAGATGCCGTACTGCGATGTCCGGTACGCGTTCTAATCCCGGCGCGTCGCGCCTGGGATTCTCTTGTAGTCTATGGGCGTGAGGCGGGAAGAGATCGGGGTTTTCGGCGAGGAACATCTGGACGGGTGCGCCTCGGTGTTCGCCTCGGAGCCGTGGCGAGAGTCGTGGACCGCGGAGGCATCCCGGGAGAGGCTGACGGAGATCTACCCCTCCCCGGGTTTCGACGGCGCCGTGTGTACCGTCGACGGAGAGCCCGTGGGGCTGGCGCTGGGCAACTCCGTGCGACGGGCCACGGGACGGGGGTTCTTGCTGCACGAGCTCTGCGTGAAGGCCGAGATGCATGGCGCGGGCCTGGGCGGCAGGCTGCTCGCGCGCCTGGAAGACCGTTTGCGGGGGAATGGCGTTGGGAGCGTCTTCCTCGTGACCGGGCTCGACATCCCGGCCAAAGATTTCTACGAGAGAAGCGGGTACGGTGAGGCCACGGGCATGGCGGCGATGGTGAAGGTCCTATGAGGTTGGACCCGGAGATCGGTCCCGAAGGTTTCGCGGTGCCGAGCGGCGCCCCGGAGGGGTTCGTCGGGCACGGGATCCGGCGCGAGTTCTTCGTGGAACGTCCGGTATCACAAGTGTGGGCCTGGCTGAACGACCCGGCGACGTTCGTGGAAGGCCAGGTCTGGCCCTACAGGGTGGAGTTCGTGGACGGCGGCTTCGAGCCCGGCGTGCTCAACGTCCACCACGGGCCGCTGCTCAACGCGGCCGGCGTCATAGGAGAGGTGCGCGGGCCGGGCGAGACCGGGACCGCCTACCGCGACCTCAAGTACTTCTACGGCTCCTACGCCATAAGCCCGCGCCTCGCGCGTCCGACCCGGCTGCAGTTCTGGGCCGAGGGGCGGGGGAGCGGCACGGGCGTCACCCTGCGCTTCGACAGCCTCGTATGGCGCCCGTTCCTGGGGATCTGGGACCTCTCGCAGAGGATCTTCTGGTCGCGCTTCCCACGCTGGATGAACTCGGCCCTGTAGCCACAGGTTCGGACGCGTAGAGGAGTACCGGCCTTCGGGACTGGTCAGGCCGCGACGGATTCGATGCCCCCGACGAGGATGTCGAGGCCGGCCTCGAAACCGGCGTCGAAGTCGTACCGCGTCCCCTGTTCTCCGAGCGCCCCGAAGATCCGGCGCAGCGCCGAGACTTCATCCGCCGGCCGCGCTTCGATGCGCGCCAGCAGCTCTGGACCCACGTCGAACTCCCCGGAAGGGTTCGACGCCTCGCCCAGCGCGAATCCGTGGACGAAGTCGACCAACGTGTCCGCGGCCCACACTATCGTTGCGGGAGGTAGCCCCGCCTCCTCCAGAGCCCCGTAGAGCGGCTCGCTGCTCGAGAGCACGGCCTCCGAGACCGCCGCCGCGTCGGAGACGATCCGCAACGCGAGGTTGGGATGCGAACGCACGACGCCCCGGTAAGCGTGGGCGTAGGCGCGCACGCGCTCTTGCCAGGCCAAGCCCTCGGAGGCCGGCACCCGCATCCGGGAGAAGACGACCCCGACCAGACCCGAGACCACGGCCCCCTTGCCCGGCAGGTGGTGGTAGATAGACATGGGGTTCACCCCGAGTTCCGATGCCAGCCGCCGCATGGTCAGACCGTCCAGACCTTCCCCGTCCACGATCCCGAGCGCCGCCTCGAGGATCACCCCGCGCGTCAGCGGCTCCTGCCCCGCCCGCGGCCGACCGGCCCCGCGCCTTCGTACCCCACCTGTTTTGTTACCCATCGTCCCAGAACCTCCTTGGTTAATTATACGACGTATGTATAATTTCAGATAATCGTAC
>CAXTDD010000203.1:0-3153 GCA_964242955.1 uncultured Rubrobacteraceae bacterium
AGCTGGATGGCGTTGCCGCCGACGCTCGTCGAGCCTCCCCAGACGAGGAGGGTCTCGCCGGTGGGTTCCGGGGTCGCGGAGGGGTGTCGAAGCGCCAGCTGGTCTTTCTGGAACAGGCCGCAGGCCGCGGTGGACAGGCCAAGGGGCAGGACGGCGGCGTCCTCGTGGGACATGGTGCCGGGGATCGGCGCGGCCAGGCGGGCGAGGACGACCGTGTACTCCTGGAAGGCGCCCTCCGCCGGGTTGTTGCGGCCCTTGTCCGTTCCCACGGCATGGCCGAGGACGCGGTCGCCCACCTTGAAACGGGTAACGGCCGTCCCGACCTCGACGACCTCTCCCGCGAGGTCATGGCCGAGAACGGACGGGTACTTGATCCAGGAATAGGTCAGGCTGCCCGCGACCTGTGTTATCCAATCGACGGGGTTGATGGCCACCGCGCGGTTTCTGACGACGATCTCGTCCTCCCGCGGGGACGTGTAGGGCGCGGGCCCGACCTCAAGCTCGGCCCGCTTCGCTCCGAGCCAGGCGGCAGTGTTGGTCGGCATCGGGGCTGATCCTATCTTTGTGTTCTTTTGCGTACGGTACTCCATCATTCGGGGTGTTCCTCTCACTTCTTTCTTTTGTGTACGGTACTCCGGTGAACCAAATGAGCAAAAGTACGCTCGTCCTAGGGGTCCGCGCTGTCTCCCAGCAGCCCGAGGAGCCGGGCAAGTTCGGCGCGGTCGCGGGGGGAGAGACGGCCGAGGAGGGCGCGCTCGGCCTCCCCCGTCAGCCCGAGGGCTTCGTCGTGGCGGCGGCGGCCCTCCGGGGTGATCTCGGCGATCACTCCCCGGCGGTCGTCGGGGTCGGGGACCCGCCTGGCGAGGCCGCCCTCCTCCAGGCGGTCGACGAGCTTGGTGATGTTGGATTTGGCGGTGCCCGTGCGCTCGGCGAGCCGCTTGTGCGAGAGGCGCCCGCCGGCCCTGACCAGCAGGATCAAGCCCCACATCTGCGGCGGCGAGAGCCGCACGCCCCTCAGAACCTCCGCCAGCGTCGCCTCCGTGAGCTTGCCCGACCGCAAAAGCGCGGCCATCAGGTTCAGGAGGTCCTCCCTCGACAACGGCGACGTCGTGTGCTTTTCGTTCATACGGTAGAGGTACACTAGTTAACCAAACCTGTCAAGTGCGGTCTGCAGGAGCGATGGCGGGCCGATCCGATCACGCATCGGCGGTCCAAACCGGATGGTCCTTTTCGGTTCCGTGCGTCCCTATGCGGACCCGCGGACCAACAGGGAGCGTTACGACCGACGGGTCGTGGCCGACCTGCGCGGGTGGCTGCTCAATTCGCAAGTGTTAGGCCCCAGCGGGTGTTTCCGTTCGAGTAACACGCAGACCCCGTAACGGCGTATCACCCGTCGTCGCGCTTCCCGGGCCGTTCGGCCGCGGCCCTGGCTCGGTCGTAGCTCTTGCGGCCCAGCTCTATCGCCCCGGGCACGTCTTCGGGGCCGTGTATGCGGTAGCTGACGACGGCCGGGAAGCCGCCCCGGTGCGGCTCGGCGGCGCCCGCGGCGATGATTTCGTCGTGGATGGCTTTTGGGAAGGTGAGGTCCGCCACGCCGTCGTCGTGGACGTGCCCGATCTGGCGCCGTCCGAACCTGTAGAGGGAGACGCGGGCCCTTCCGGGGTCCTTGCTAACCCCGGGCCAGCCGAGTACCTCGCGCTCGATAGAGTCCAATAGCATAGCGTCCATGAGATCCGTCCTCCTCTCATTGATTCGTGAATCCGATGGTCCGACGGCGCGTATCTGCCGGCATCGGACATCGGTCCTGTTTTCGGGCTGTACCTTTGTCCGGGCGATTCGCCCGGCTTTGCGGGATGACGGGGTGCGGAGGCGGGTGGTATACTTGCGCGCTGATGCTGAGGCGGGCGCCAGAACGGACGGTCGACGAGCGCAGGAACGCGCTCGAAGAGGCCAACAGGGTACGTTTCGCCAGGGCCGCGGTCAAGCGGGACCTCAAGAGCGGAGAGCTGGACATCTACGACCTGCTCATGGAACCCTCCGAAGAGTTGCGGGGCGCCAAGGTCGAGGAGATGCTTCTCGCCATGAAAGGGATGGGCAGGATCAAGGTCACGCGTGTGCTCAGGGAGGCGGGGATCAGCCGTTCCAAGACCCTCGTCGGCCTCACGCACGGCCAGCGGGATAGGCTACTCGGGGCATTGGGTTGCGAGGAAGGTTGATCGTGGTCTCCGGGCCCTCCGGAGCGGGCAAATCCACCCTGATCCGGGACGCGCTCGATGCGGTGCCCGAGCTCGCCTACTCCGTCTCCGCCACGACCAGGGCCCCGAGGCCCGGCGAGGTCCACGGCAAGCACTACGTTTTCCTCTCCAGGGAGGAGTTCGAGCGCTGGATCGGGGAGGGCAAGTTCCTTGAGTGGGCCCAATATTCCGGTAACCTCTACGGGACGCCGGAGGAGAAGGTCGAGGAGTTACTGGAATCCGGGCGGTCCGTGATCCTTGAGATAGAGCTCCAGGGCGCGCGCCAGGTCAGGGAGAAGCGGCCCGACGCGGTTATGGTCTTCGTCAGGGCGCCGTCGCTGGAGGAGACGCGCAAGAGGCTCTCCGGCAGGGCCACCGAGACGGCCGAGGCGCTCGAGACCCGCCTGGCAACCGCCATCGGCGAGGTTGCCGCGCGCGACGAGTTCGACCTCGAGGTCGTAAACGGTGACCGCGAGGGGGCGCGCAGGGACATGATAGAGACGATGGAAAATATAGTAGCGGGAGGTAGCGATGCTTAACGATCTCAAGATAGATGACCTTTTGGGCAAGGTGGATTCGCGGTACGGCCTGGTGGTCTCCAGCGCCAAGCGGGCACGCCAGATCAACGAGTACACCTCGACCCTCGGCCTGAACGACGCCCTGGGCATCCCCGGACCCCAAGTCCATACGCGCTCCCAGCACCCCCTCACCATCGCCATCGAGGAGCTGCGCCAGGACAAACTCGACGTCACCTTCAAGCAGCCCCCCGAGGCCGTGGAGGGCGAGATAGGCGCCGCCGGCGGCGACGACTTCGTCAGCCCGCCGTCTGGCGCCGGCGTCCCAGAGGCTACCGATGTGGACTCCGGCGCACCGTCTGACGACGAGGAAGGCGCGGGCGCGGCCTAGAGCGGTTCGCGGA
>CAXTDD010000203.1:3163-5617 GCA_964242955.1 uncultured Rubrobacteraceae bacterium
GGTGGCGGGGGGGGGGGGGCGCTCGCGGGTGCGGTCCACGGTTTCCCCCCGCCCAACCGCGCTGTCAGCTATCAGCCGTCAGCTATCAGCTTTTTGGTCTTGCCGGGGGTGCTTTAGGGCGGGCTTGACCCCTTTGCGAACCGTGTCAGGGACGATCAAGCCTTGATCCTGGTCTCCGTCGGCCCCACGGCGGGGGCGCTGGCAGCACCCTCGCTCGCCCGCGAACTGTCCGCGGCGGGCCATGAAGTCCAGGTGATTCTCGAACCCGGAACCGAATACTTTGTGGGGCCCGGCGCCTTCTCCGCTCTTCTGCGGGTGGTGGAGGCGCCTTCTGACACCCCGCAAGCGGTCGTGTTCGCGCCCGCCATCGCCGGCACCGTAGCCAGGCTGGCCCGCGGCCTGGAGGCGGGACCCGCCGGCTGGCTCTCTCCAGATTCGCCGGTCTTCGTGGTTCCGGACCTGGACGCTGCCACCGCCGGCCATCCCGCCGTCGAGGCCAACTTGGAGGACCTGCGGAGGGACGGCAGGCAGGTCGTCTGGGGGGATGGCGGCGTCATGGCTCCGGTGGAAGAGATGGTGGCCCGGGTGCTCGGTGGGCTCGGTGGGCCGATGCGGGGCTTGAAGGTCGTCGTTACCGCCGGGGGGACGCACGAGCCGCTCGACAGCGTCAGGTTTATCGGGAACCGATCTTCAGGGAAGATGGGGCTCGCGCTGGCGCGGGAGGCTTCGAGGCTTGGCGCGGAGGTCACCGTCGTCGCGGCGAACATCGCGGCGCCGGAGCCGGGGGTGCGGTGGCGCGGGGTGGAGACCGTGGAGCAGCTTCGGGCCGAGGTTTTGCGGCAGGTCGATGGTGCCGACGCGCTCGTGATGGCGGCGGCCGTGTCGGACTTCACGCCGGCCTCGCCGGTGCGGGAGAAGATCCGGCGCAGCCACGGGGTGAGGAGCGTCGAGCTTGCGCCCACGCCGGACGTGTTGCGGGCCGTGAGGGAGCAGAATCCGGACCTCTTTGTGGTAGGATTCGCGGCGACGCACGGGGACCCTGTCGCCGACTCCCGGGAGAAGCTCCAGAGCAAGGGCGCCGACATCATCGTCGGCAACGACATCTCGCGGGAGGGCCTCGGGTTCGGGTCCGAAGATAACGAAGTGTACGTGGTGGGACGCAAGGGCGAGCGCCTCGTGCCCAGGGCCCCAAAGGCCGAGGTGGCACGGGCGATCCTCGAAGACGTCCTGGCCGGTCTAGACGAGGAGAGATAGGATGGCGGAGCGCACGGCCGGAACAACCAGCTTCAACGTGGCGGACGATGGGCGGCTCAGGACGTCGCACCTGTTCACCTCCGAATCCGTCACCGAGGGGCACCCGGACAAGATAGCCGACCAGATCTCCGACACCATCCTCGACGCCGCCATCGCGGACGATCCTTCTAGTCGTGTGGCCTGCGAGACGCTCGTGACCACGGGGCTCGTCGTCGTGGCCGGTGAGATCACGACGAGCACCTACGTGGACATCCCTACCCTCGTGCGGGAGAAGATCTCGAGCATCGGCTACACCCGCGCCAAGTTCGGCTTCGACGCCGAGACCTGCGGCGTCATAACGACCATCGACCCCCAGTCGGCGGACATCGCGCAAGGGGTGGACCAAGCGCTGGAGACCAGGGACGACGAGCGGGCCATCGACGAGGTGGGCGCCGGCGATCAGGGCATGATGTTCGGCTACGCCTGCGAGGAGACGCCCGAGCTGATGCCGTTGCCGATCACGCTCGCCCACGCCCTTACCCGCCGCCTCTCGGAGGTCCGCAAGACCGGCGACCTCGACTACCTGCGCCCGGACGGCAAGAGCCAGGTCACGGTGCGCTACGAGGGCGACACCCCGGTGGGTGTGGAGAAGGTCCTCATCTCCGCCCAGCACCGCGACGGCGTCGAGGCCCACATCAAAGACGACCTTCTGGAGAACGTCATCCGCCCCGTCATGCCGGAGGAGTTCTTCGACGAGGGATCGGCCGAGGTCCTGGTGAACCCGACGGGCCGGTTCGTGACCGGCGGGCCGCAGGGCGACACCGGGCTCACCGGGCGCAAGATCATAGTGGATACGTACGGCGGCTCGGCCCCCCACGGCGGTGGCGCGTTCTCGGGCAAGGACCCGACGAAGGTGGACCGCTCGGCCTCCTACGCGGCCCGCTGGGTCGCCAAGAACCTGGTCGCGGCGGGTATTGCGGGCCGCTGCATGGTCCAGGTCGCCTACGCCATAGGGGTCGCGAGCCCCGTGAGCGTGATGGTCGAGACGTTCGGCACGGCCAGGGTAGATCCCGCCACGCTCGGCGGCCTGGTGATGGAGCACTTCGACCTGAGGCCCGGCGCCATCATCCGGGACCTCGACCTCCGCAAGCCCGTCTTCGCGCAGACCGCCGCCTACGGCCACTTCGGCCGGCGCGAGCCCGGCTTCACGTGGGAGGAGAC
>CAXTDD010000204.1:0-2836 GCA_964242955.1 uncultured Rubrobacteraceae bacterium
CAGGGCGACGACACCAGGCCGCACGAGCGGGCCGACGCGCGCTCGACGTGGACCAGGGAAGAGGACCGGCTCGTGGCCCGCACGATGACCGAGGCCGAGCGGTGGCTCGAGCGCCACCACGACGAGCAGTACTTCCTCTACATCGATACGTGGGACCCGCACGAGCCCTGGGACGCGCCCTCGTACTACACAAAGCAGTACAGGGAGGGTTTCAACGGGGAGCAGATCTACCCGGCCTACGGCAACTGGCGCGAGGCCGGTCTTACCGAGGACGACGTCGAGCTCGCGCACGCGACGTACTGCGGCGAGGTCACGATGGTGGACTTCTGGATCGGGCGCTTCCTCGGCAAGCTCGACGCCCTGAACCTCACGGACAACACCATCGTCGTCTTCACCACCGACCACGGCTTCTACTTCGGCGAGCACGACTACTTCGGCAAGGCCGAGTGGGTCCACGAGCCCGAAGCGGTCGTCTCGGCGAACTCCAACCTGCCGGCGTGGCTTTCCGAGTCTTGGCTGCTCACCGTACAGTGGTCGCCCTTGTACAACGAGATCAGCCACATCCCCCTCATCGCGCGCGGCCCCGGCCTCACCCCGGGCCACCGCCAGGCCATGACCACGGCCCCGGACATAGCGCCGACGGTGCTCGACCTCGCGGGCCTCGGCCAGCCGAGGACCATGGCCGGCGAGTCCTTCGGGGGTGTGCTCACGGGCGAGAAGAACGAGCACCGGCCGTTCGTGGTCAGCTCGTGGCCGCTGTACATGGCGGAGGGTGAGATCACGACCGCCGTGGACTCCACGCCCCGCAAGGTCGCCAGCTACATGCCCTTCACCGTCACGACGCGGGAGCGATCGGCGATCCTCGGCGGTCCGAACGACCAGCCCGAGCTCTACGACCTGCGCACCGACCCCGGCGAGACGAACAACATCTGGCGCAGCCGCCCCGGCGAGGGCGAGTCCCTCTGCGAGAGCGCCATCACCTTCCTCGAAGACCAGGGTACGCCGGAAGAGCACCTGACCCCCCGTCGCGAGGCGCTCGACGGCTGGCGGAACCCGGTCGAGCTGACCGGCTGACCGGCCAGTACCGGAGCCGCTTCTAACGGAGCCCGTGGCCTTCGGGCCACGGGCCCCGCGCTTTCGGTCGTTGGCGATGCCGCCCGGCACCCCCCGCGTGCGTCCTGCGCGTTATGCTAATAAGATAGCGGACGTAGATAGTCACAGAGGCCCAAGCCTGACGCTGGGCGGACGAGCGGAGGATGGCGAGGGGTTTGGGCCGGAAACGAACGCGTAAAGATTTTCTGAAGGTTGCGGCGGGTGGCGGCGCGTTGGTCGCGCTGGGTGGGCTGGCCGGATGCGAGCCCGAGACAGAGGTCCGGGCGACCGCCTCGCCCGGGCGCGTGGGGCAGAGGTGGGCCTTCCGCTCCCGGCCAGACCTCACACCTCCCCCCGTCGAGGTCACGACGCGGGCGAGAGGGACGGCGCCGGGCTACGTCTTTGCCGCACCCAAGAACGGGCCTGGAGAAGAGTACCCGGCCCAGGACGGGCCCATGATCCTGGACGGCGAGGGGCGGCCCGTGTGGTTCCGTCCCGTGCGGGACGAGGACCAGGACGCGATGGACTTCAAGGCGCAGCGCTACAAGGGGGAGCCCGTCCTTACCTGGTGGCAGGGGACCCACGCCGGCTACGGGGACGGCGAGTACGTGATCTTCGACGCCTCCTACAGGGAGGTGGCCCGGTTCCGGGCGGGCAACGGCTACGCCGGGGACCATCACGAGTTCCTCATCAGCGACCGCGACACCGCGCTGTTCACGATCTACAACAAGGTGCCGATGGACCTCTCGCCCGTGGGCGGCCCGGAGGAGGGTGCGGTGCTCGACGGTATCGCCCAGGAGGTGGACATCGCGACGGGCGAGGTCCTCTTCGAGTGGCACAGCCTGGATCACGTCGGCCTGGAAGAGTCGGCCTACGAGCCGTCGCCGGACCTCGTGGACGCCTTCGACTACTTCCACATAAACTCCATAGACGTGGACGACGACGGGGGCTTGATCATCTCCGCCCGCAGGACCTCCGCCGTCTACAAGATCGACCGCGACACCGGCGAGGTCGTCTGGCGCCTCGGCGGCAAGATGAGCGACTTCGAGATGGGGGAGGGGGCCCGGTTCGCCTTCCAGCACGACGCCCGCCGCCGGTCCGACGGCACCATAAGCCTCTTCGACAATAAGGGTGCTGACATGGACGAGCCCTCGCGCGGCGTCGCGCTACAGCTCGACGAGGAGGCGATGACGGCCACGCTCGTGCGCGAGTACACCCACCCCGACGGCCCCTTCGCGACCTACCAGGGCAACGTGCAGCCGCTGCCGGGCGGCAACTCCTTCGTCGGCTGGGGTAGCGCCCCCTACCTAACCGAGCACGACGGTGACGGCGAGATCCTCTTCGACGCCCGCTTCCCGACCGCGGTCGAGTCCTACAGGGCGTTCCGCCTCCCGTGGAAAGGCACCCCGCACGACCGCCCCGCCGTCGCCGGCGAGGCCGGACCCGAAAACCGGGTGACGCTCTACGTTAGCTGGAACGGGGCCACGGAGGTGGCCGATTGGGAAGTACTCGCCGGCCCGCAACCCGACGCGCTGGAGCCCTTGGGGTCCGCGCCCCGCAAAGGCTTCGAGACCGCCATCGACTTCCGCACCGAAGAGCCGTTCGTGGCCGTGAGGGCCAGAGATCGCTCCGGCCAGACGCTCGCCACCTCGGCGGCGGTCAGGCGCCGAAGCTGAGAGGTTTTGAGTCTCTGGGGATCTAAGGTTTTTGGGGGCGCTTGGCGGGGCGCGGTCCCGACTTCCCA
>CAXTDD010000204.1:2936-5611 GCA_964242955.1 uncultured Rubrobacteraceae bacterium
TCGGGTAGATCTCCTTGTAGACGTTGTAGAGCTTCTCGTAGCGCGGCGAGTTCTTCTCGTCGGGCTCGTAGTGGGCGGCGGCCCCGCTCATGGCTTCGGCGGCCTCCTTGATGCTCCCGTGCATGCCCGAGGCCGCGGCGGCGAGCATCCCGGCGCCGAGGCAGGTGCTCTCTATCTCCTGGGCGACGTGGACGGGTCGTTGCATGGTATCCGCCAGGATCTGGCACCACAGCGTGCTGCGGGAGCCGCCGCCGAGGGCGATGATGTGCTCGACGGGCTTCTCCAGGCCGCTCTCCGCGCCGTCGGTCATCAGGCGCTGCTCGAAGGCGATGCCCTCAAGGATCGCGCGGTAGACGTGCGCCTTGCCGTGAGCCCCCGTAAGGCCCAGGAGGATACCGCGCGCGTTGAAGTCCCAGTATGGCGTGAGCGCGTTGTTCCAGTACGGCACGGCGAGCAGTCCGCCCGAGCCGGGGGTGAGCTGTGCCGCGGCCGTCTCCAGGATCTGCTCCGTCGAGAGGCCGAGGCCGAGCTCGCCCGCGTCGAAGCTGGCGAACCTGTCCACGAACCAGCTCACCGTGTAGGTGCCGGCCGCCAGCAGGGTCTCCAGGGTGTACGTTCGCGGGATCGGCCCGGAGAGCACCCGGTACTCGTCCCCGTACGAGTAGTTCTCGCTGTAGGTCCCCGAGACGACGGCCGTGCCGAGGTTGAGGTAGGCCCGGCCCGGCTCGGTGATGTTCGCGCCCAGGCCGGCCGACTGGCCGTCGCCGACGCCGCTGACTATGGGAAGACCGGCGGGCAGCCCGATCTCGCGCGCCACGTCCTCTTTGAGCTCCCCGATCACGTCCCCCGGCGCGTACAGCTCGCACATCTGCTCGCGGCCCAGGCCCACGGTCTTGAGAAGGTCGTCGGACCAGTCGAAGCTCTGCATGTCCACGAGCCCCAGGGGGTCGGCGGTCGCCCACGAGGTGCGCCAGTGGCCGGTCATGCGGTGCACGAGGAAGGCGTGCACGTCAACGACCTTGGCCGCCTGGTCCAGCGTCCGTGGCTCGTGCTCGCGCAGCCAGAGCATCTTGTAGAAGCCGGGCGTCGGGTTGGGCGGCTTGCCCGTGATGCGGTGCACCTCCTTGGAGCCGTACCGCGCGACCTGGTCCTTCGGGCGCGAGTCCAGCCACAGTATGGCCGGCCGGATCGGATGGTCGTCCTCGTTGAGGCAAACGAAGGTCTCGCGCTGGTGCGTGATGCCGATGGCCCCGATGCGCCGCGTGTCCACGACCTGCGCCGCACGCCTCAGCGCGACCTTCGTCGACTCCCACCAGTCCTCGGCGTTCTGCTCGCCAAAGTCCGGCTGCGGGCTTGAGAGCTCGAAGGTGGCCCGACCCTCCGCGACCTCCCTGCCAGCCGCGTCCCAGACCACGGCCTTCGTCGCCGTCGTCGAGCAGTCTATCCCGATCACCAGATCCGTCTGCGCCACTTTTCCTCCTCTTCCCCGAAACCTCAGACCACCGCACCCCCGTGGTCCCCACACACGCAGTGTACGGCGGCGGCCGGCCCGAGGAAAGTGCCCGGCGTCCCTGGTACCGCAAACGAAAAGCCCGATCGGCCCGAGATGAAGTCCTTCAAGCGCTCCTTCTGCCGGAGGTTGGGATCGTCGAACGCCGCGCGATACTACGGGTAGTACGTATGGCGTACGGTATGGTGCACAGATATGATGGAGAAGACCACTATATATTTGCCCGCGGAGCTACGGCGGTCTCTCAAGGACGTGGCACGCATCAAGAAGAGGCCGCAAGCCGACATTCTGCGAAAAGCTTTGGAAGAGTATCTGGATCGCCGGGAGCGTCCAAGGCTGAGGTCGGCCGGGATCGGCGAGGTCAAAGAACTCTCCGGCGCCGATTCTGAAGATTGGCTATTCGAGCAGTGGGGCAAGGCCCGATAACGCTGGACACTTCGGGGCTCTTCGCCCTGCTCAACCGCGGGGACAGAGATCACGAGCCGGTCAGGACTGCGCTTTTCGAGGATAAGGGGCCGTACCTGGTGCCCGCCGGCATCCTGGCCGAGATCGCCTACATGGTCGAGGAGCGGCTGAGGGTTGAAGCGCTAGAGAACCTCCTCTTGGATCTCGAGTCCGGCGGGTACACGCTGGATTGCGGCGAGGAAGACTTCGGTCGTATCAGGGAACTCGTCGAGCGCTACGAAGATCTGCCGTTGGGCTTTGCCGACGCGAGCGTCATCTCCTGCGCCGAACGCAACGGTGGCAAGGTTCTCACGCTGGACCGACGTCACTTCGGCGTGGTGGCCGGGGAAGGCTCCATCTCCCTGCTTCCTTGATGCGCCCGCGACCGTGCCCCGTCGCGGTGGCGAGATCGACCGACGGTAGTCTCAGATACAATAACTTCGCAAACTATTCCCGGAGGCACCTTGAACTTACTGACGCTCGCCCAGATTGCCGCGCCCGTGTTACAGACTATCTTTATCGTGGTGATCGGGTTCGGGTACTACTTCTCGATCCGGGCGACCCAGACGATGGTCCAGGAGATGCGCGCCGAGCACTCCGCCGGGGGCGGGCGGCCCCTGATCACGGTCTCCGAAGACTACGCGAACCTGCCTAACATGAACATCGTCGTCCAGAACGTCGGCCAGGGCCCGGCCAAGGACATCACCTTCGATTTCTCCGC
>CAXTDD010000205.1:0-5608 GCA_964242955.1 uncultured Rubrobacteraceae bacterium
TTTCAGCACGCAGCCTTCGGCTGCTCTCAGCACGCTCCCTGCGGTCGCTTTCAGCACGCCCGCTCCGCGGGCTCTCAGCTTTCTTGGTGGGCGGAGTGACCCGGCACGTCACAACGATCACCCCCGACAAAGATGCGTCAGAAACTCGGTCCCACAAACGCCACAGAGACGGTGCCGAGACGACCCGGCTGAAAGCGAGGGTCGGAGGCCCGAGGCGTGCTGAGAGTGGAGCCCGAAGGGCGGAACGTGCTGAAAGCGGAGGCGACAGCCGGAGCGTGCTGAAAGGCGCGCAGCGCCGTGCTAGGAGGCCGACAGGCCTCCGTAAAACTGATCCACGTAGCGGCGCTGGACCTCGTTGAGGTCGCGGGAGTACCAGACCATGACTACGTAGCGGGGCTCTTTGGGGGTGGTTTTGGGGTACATGCCGCACTCCATCGGGAGGCGGCTGCCCTTGCGGGCGTTGCACTTGGTGCAAGCTGTGACGACGTTGTCCCAGGTGTTGAGGCCGCCCTTGGAGATGGGCTTGACGTGGTCGCGGGTGAGGCGGTCGCGGCGGCCGAGGTCGCCCCTGTGTTTGCCGCAGTACTGGCACTTGTAGTTGTCGCGGGCGAAGAGGATGGCGTTGGTGACGTGCTTGCGCAGGCGGCGTGGGATCTCGACGTACTTGACGAGGCGGATCACGAGCGGGTAAGGGTACTCGGACCTCTCGGAGCGGAACCGCTGGTTGAGGTTCGCCTCGACGATCTCGGCCTTCTCGGAGACGACGAGGACGATGGCCCTCTTGACCGGCACAAGGGCCACGGGCTCGTAGCTAGCGTTGAGCGTCAAGCATCGTGCCACGCCCAAAATCTTAGCATACGCCGGTGCCCGCCAACACAAATCCGGCCCAAAAATGGCGATTGAGACCTTCCGGGACCGTATTCTCCACCGTCCAGTTTGCAGGAGGGTTAAAGATCGCCACCGGACCTCAAGCGCCGGCGGGGCGTGTCTTCGGCGCGGCCAGCACGGCTTCCAGGATCGGTGCTGCGGAACTTCTGAACGGGTCGGCCGCCGGCAACCCGGTCTCGTCGGCGACCTTCTCGATAAAGTCTCTTGCCTCCTCGTCCGTCAGGCCGCGGGTGTTGGCGCTCACGGCGACGACGGGGGCCGGTTTGACGAGGGCGGCGATCTCTTCGTAGAGCCGTGCCGCGCGGGCGGGCGTGGGGCGCGGGACGCCGGCGTGGCCGGGCGAATCGTCCGGCGAGACGCAGAGGATCAGGCAGTCCGGGCAGCAGCCGTGCAGCAGGCCGAGGGTGACGCCGGAGTAGGCCGGGTGGGCCAGCGAGCCCTGTCCCTCCACCAGGATGAGGCCTGGCGAAGACCCCGCCGCCCGGAGCACGAGTTGCTCGGCCGCCCCGGCGATGAAGTCCGAGACGACGGCGTCCACGCAGACGCCCCACCCGGCGATGATGATGCCCGTCTGCCCCGTCGCCACGAACTCGGAGGAGACCCCTGCCTCCCTCGCGGCCCGCCCTATCTCCAGCGTCGCCGTCATCTTGCCGATGGCGGAATCCGTCCCGACCGTGAGCGCGACCTTCGGTTCCACCCCGAAACCGTCGCCCGAGAACAGCGGGACCTCAAGCGGCGGCTCGCGCACGTCCCAGACCGGCCTGCCGGGGAACTCCGGCGCCAGACGCTGGTGCAGGCCGCCCACGATCTCCAGCCCCACCTCGGAAGCGGACCTCAGAGTCTCCATCCACTCCCCCGGCAGACGCCCGCCCGCCGGGGCGAGGCCCACCAGGATGGAGGTCGGCGACAACTCCAGCGCCTCCTCCAGCGTCCCCACGATGGGGGCGTCGCGGGCGGGGTCCAGGACCAGCTCCGGCATGACCTCGCCGATGGTCTTCCCAGCGAGGGACGAGTCGAAGACGGCTGCCACTTCGTCCTTGCCGTAGCGGACGAGGCCGTGGGCGGTCTTGGCGTGGCGGTTGGCGAAGCGACCTTCGGCCAGGATGACGTACCGGCGGTCGGCCCCTCCGGTCATCGCGGCTCCGCCCCGAGGCCGGGGGCGTCGGGGAGCAGGATGCGGCCCCTCTCGTAGGCGAGGCCACAGAACGGGTCGTCGGCCAGGAGCATCGCGCCGTCGAGGTCCAGGAAGTCGAAGAGGCCGGAGATCTGGGCGGCGGCGGCGATGCCGAGCGAGGTCTCCACCATGCAGCCGAGCATCGTCGTCATGCGGTGGGCGCGGGCGGCGTGGACCATCGCCAGAGCGCCCCTGATGCCGCCGCACTTGGCGAGCTTGACGTTCACGCCGGTCACGCAGCCGGCCAGCTTCGGCACGTCTTGGGCGTCGATGGCGCCCTCGTCGGCGATCACGAGCACCGGATGGGCCGCCGCAGTCACCTTCCGCAGCGCCTCCGGCCCGGCGGAGGCGGGGACGGGCTGCTCGATCATGGCGACGATATCCTTCAACTCTTCCGCCAGTTCGACCGCCTCCTCGACGGAGAACGCCTCGTTGGCGTCGACCCAGAGCTCCGCCTCCGAGACCTCGCGTACCGCCCGCAGCGTCTCGATGTCATCCCACCCCCCTAGCTTGACCTTCAGGATCGGGTAGTCCCGAAGCCTCTCCGCGTCCGCGACCGTCGTCTCCCTGTCGGCTATGCCCAGGGTGTAGGCCGAGACGGGCGCGGGCTTGCCGAGCCCCAGAAGGCGGTAGACGGGCACGCCGAGCCTCTTGGCGGCGAGGTCGTGCAGGGCGACATCGAGGGCGCAGCGGGCCGCGGGCGGCAGGTCGCCTTTCTCGCGCAGCGTGCCCTCGATGTCCCACGGATCCTGGATCTCGACCGCGTCCAGCGTATCGGCGGCGTCCGCCGCGTCCTGGTCGTAGCGGTCTGTGGGGGCTGCTTCTCCCCGGCCGACGAAGCCGTCTTCTTCGATCTCCAGGATCACGCGCTCGAAGGCATCGTCCGAGGAGCGGGCTATGGCGAAGGTGCGCCTCGTGTGCACCGTCAGCCTTCGTACCCTCGCCTGCAAAGCCTCCCCCTCCAGTGGACCTCGCCCATTGTAGCGATGCGGCATCAAAAAGTCGGGAGGACGCCGGACGGGGATCGCTTACCCGCAATCGGGCGCACGGGCGAAGAAGGCTCGCAGATTAACCTCCGTCAAGACCGAAGATGCAAGGCCGGGTGCGCGGTTGGGGCGGCTAGGCCTTGCGTGCCCACGCGCTCACCATCTCGGGGGGCTTCCCCATCCCGCCGGAGGCCACGAGCTCGCCACGCAGCCTCTCGGCCAGCGTGTCGATCCCGACCTCATCGGGGGTCGCGATCCCGAACCCATCCAGGATCGGCAGGAGGCTTTTCAGCGTCTCCGTCGCGTACTCGGGCCCACGCCAGCCAGGACCGCCCCCCACGGGCACGTTCATCTCCGTCTTTGGCTCCGGCAGCCCGGCCCCGAGGAAGGCGCCGCGGAGCCTGAAGCCCATCTCGGTCTCCACGCCCCCGAGTTCCAGGGCCCTGGCTATCCAGCCCAGCGCCTCCTCCCAAAGGGGCGTGGGAGGAGAGGTCGCCATCGCGCGGACGGTGCAGTTGAACTCCTGGAAGGCGACGATGCCCCCGCCGCGCACGCAGGCTGACACAGAGCGTAGGGTCGAGGCCGGGTCCTTCTGGTGCATGAGCACGAGGCGCCCGACCGCGGCGTCAAAGGTGCGGTCGAGGGCGTCGTCGGGCCCAAACAGATCTACCTCGCCCTCGATGAAGGTGACGTTCTCCAGGCCGGCTCGTAGGGCCCGGGCGCGCGCGGCCTCCAGCACCCCTGGGTCGCGATCCACCCCGACCACGCTCCCCGAGGGTCCCACCAGTCCGGCGGCCATAAAGGCCACGTCCCCGGCCCCCGAGCCGACGTCGAGCACCCTCATGCCGGGCCCGAGGCCAGCTTCGATGAGCAGGCGGCGGGTAAAGGAGGCGTACAGGTCTGACTGGCGGATCAGGCGCTCGGTCTCGGCTTCGCCGCTTCCCATCGCGTAGTCCTCCCCGGCCGTCGCCCCGCGCCCCGTCTTCTCGTCCATCTTGCCCTTCTCCTTGTTCCGCCCGTGGTCCGTTCTGCTCGTCGGTTGGCAGGTTAAGGGCGGGTGGCGAGGGGAGCATCGGTAGAACTACGCAATCTTCGTATCCAGGTACGTGGGCCCCACCCCGATAAGCTGTGCCCCCGAGGGGACCTGATACCACGGGTGGGGATTATCGGGCCGGGCGACAAAGGCAAACTTCGGGGGATCCCACCGATGACGAAACATGGGGTAACCGGTGGCCGCCTTGGCGCCGCTACGGCGCGTACGATCCGAGACCCGTGGTGTCTTCGAGGTCCAGGCCACCGCGGTCAACCTCCGGCGTCCCCCGTTAAATGCTGGTTAAAAAACTGAAGCGTGGAGAGGCGCCGTTTATACTCCTGTTCGTCCAGGGACGGAAGAGGAGAGGGCGGGCTTTGGCAGCGAGCGCGGCGGAGATCCTGATAGTCGAAGACGACGAGGTGATCATGAGCACCCTCGCGTACAACCTCTCCCGCAACGGTTTCGGGGTGAACCAGGCAACGACCGGGGCTGAGGCCCTGAGGATGGCGAGGAAGCTCAGGCCCGACCTCATACTTTTGGACATCATGCTCCCGGGCGAGTCTGGCATAGAGGTCTGCGAGCGCATCCGGGAGCGCGACACGGGCGTGATGATCGTCATGATCACGGCCAAGGACGCAGAGGAGGACAAGGTCCGCGGCTTCGAGGCGGGCGCGGACGACTACGTCACCAAGCCCTTCGGAATGAAGGAGCTCGTCGCCCGCATCAACGCGAACCTCAAGAGGGGCGAGACGGGCGGGCGCGGCAAGATCATCGAGGCCGGCGACCTCCAGTTGGACACGAAG
This sequence comes from uncultured Rubrobacteraceae bacterium, assembly GCA_964242955.1. Classification (GTDB taxonomy): domain Bacteria; phylum Actinomycetota; class Rubrobacteria; order Rubrobacterales; family Rubrobacteraceae; genus Rubrobacter_D. The sequence continues at coordinate 4,885 of CAXTDD010000205.1, forward strand.
AACTTCACGGCCCGCGCGGGCGACGAACCCCTGGACCTGCGCCTCAAGGAGTTCGAGCTCTTGGCGGCACTCGCCTCGACACCGGGCGAGCTCCGCAGCCGTGAGGAGCTGGCGAAGGAGGTGTGGGGGCACGCGGGCGTCGGCTCCTCGCGCACCATAGACGTCCACATCCGCAGGATCCGGGCGGCGCTCGAAGAGAAAAGCTCCTACGAGTACATCCACACCGCGCGCGGCCTTGGCTACCGCTTCGAGGCCAGGCTGAGAGCCGGCGCCGGCCGGCCGGGCTAGGACGTGGCACTGGAGAGGCGCGAGGCCGGAAGGACGGCGTCCGTCAGGCCCCCGGCCGTCAGCCCCGACGAGCTGCAGCGGGTCAACAAGATCCGGCGCGACTTCGTCGCCAACGTCTCCCACGAACTCAAGACCCCCGCCACCAGCCTGAAGCTCCTCGCCGAGAGCCTCGAAGAGAGCCTCGAAGAGGACCCGATCCAGGCCCGCCTCTTCGCGGCGCAGCTAAAGAAGGAGACCGAGCGTCTCGCGCACCTCATCACCGACCTGCTGGATCTGGCAAAGCTGGAGAGCCAGGAGACCACGGATTACCCGACCCTCGTGGACGTGCGGGGCGTCCTGATGACGGTGCTCTCGGGCATGCGCCGCGTCGCCCGGCGCAAGGACATCACCCTCCAGTGGAAGCGCTTCGGCAAGGCCGCCCGCTACACCGTCAACG
>CAXTDD010000206.1:0-5603 GCA_964242955.1 uncultured Rubrobacteraceae bacterium
ATCATAACCACCGTCGCCATGCTTCTCCTTTCCCGCTCCCGGCAGCAGTCTACAGCGCCCCGCCGCGCCGGTCACGGGCCGGCGTCAGAGTTGGCCAGGAATCTTGCCTGGAGCGGTTCTCGGAGAGTACGGGCTTGCGGGGAGGCTTTTGGGCTCTCAGGTTCCGAAGTTTTCAGGGGCACCCGGCGGGGCGCGGTCCCGACCCCCCACCCCTCGATGCCTCAGAACCTCAAAGCCCCGCTGCGCGGAGGACGCGACCTTTTCACGCCTCGCCCTAGAGGAAGCCGCGGTCTCCGCCCCGGTACACCTGGTAGGCCTCGTAGGAGGCCTGGGCGAAGAACGCCAGAGTAAGCACGATCATGACGGGCCAGAGCAGAACCCCCACGAAGAACGCCGTCAGGAAGAAGGTGACGGTCCAGCCGATAGACAAACCGGCGAGCCACAGGATCTGGTAGACCACCGACCTCATCGCGTGACGGCCGACCATGGACGAGCGGTCCTTGTAGACCAGCCAGACTACGAGCGCCGCGACGGGACCGAGAAAGCCCGTGAACAGGTTCAGGAACGTGCTGAGGTGGGCGAGCGCGGACCAGGAACGTTCGTCCGCGGGGCTCATCGGGTTCGGGGCAGGGACCGATGATCGCTCCCATTCCTCCTGCATCCCGTAGTTGTCGTCTCTCACGCCGGCTCCTTCTCCTCGAACTCCGTCCTCGTATACGCTGATGCCGGACTCCGGTTTCGTCCGAGTCTTCCGAGGCGCCGCGCGACCTTTTCGTTTGCCCGGCGGTGAGGGATAATACCCGCGAGGAGCGGACCGCGGCGTCGGTTACATCTATGTGAAGTTAACATATATAATCTGTGCGTCTTATATCGAAAGGGGCTCCAGTGAGCGAAGAGTCGCAGAACACGGGCAACGGCCGGGCAACCGCCGCGTCGGGCGTGGAGAGCCTATCCATCACGGACAACCGGACGGGGCGCAAGTACGACGTCGAGATCAAGGACGGCACGGTCCGGGCGATGGACCTGCGGCAGGTCAAGGTGGACGACGACGACTTCGGCCTGATGACCTACGACCCGGGCTACTCCAACACGGCCAGTTGCCGCAGCGCGATCACGTACATAGACGGCGAGAAGGGCATCCTGGAGCACAGGGGCATCCCCATCGAGCAGCTCGCCGAGAAGTCCACGTTCCTGGAGGTTTCGTACCTCCTTGTCTACGGCCAACTGCCGACCGAGGACGAACTCCGGCAGTGGATCTACGAGGTAACGCACCACACCTACATCCACGAGAAGATAAAAGACGTTCTAAACGGGTTCCGGCACGACGCCAGCCCGATGGGCATGCTCCTGTCTTCCGTCGGCGCGCTCTCGACCTTCTACCCGGAGGCCGTGAACATCAGGGACGAGTACCAGCGCCACCTGGCGGCGGTGCGCCTAATCGCCAAGGTGCCCACCCTCGCCGCCTTCGCCTACAGGCACAGCCTCGGACTACCGTACGTCTACCCGGACAACGACCTCTCGTACACGGGCAACTTTCTCTCCATGCTCTTCAAGATGGCCGAGCCGCGCTACGAGCCCGATCCCAGGATAGAGAGGGCGCTCGACGTCTTGTTTATCCTGCACGCCGACCACGAGCAGAACTGCTCCGCGGCGGCCGTGCGTGTCGTCGGCTCCTCGCTCCCCGATCCCTACACCTCCGTCGCCGCGGGCGTGGCGGGCCTGTACGGGCCGTTGCACGGCGGGGCCAACGTCGCGGTCCTCAAGATGCTCCAGAGGATCGGCTCCGTGGAGAACATCCCCGACTTTTTGCAGGGCGTCAAGGACGGCAACGAGCGCCTCATGGGCTTCGGCCACCGCGTCTACAAAAACTACGACCCGCGGGCCCGGATCATCCGCGGCCACGTCGACGAGGTACTTGAGGCGACCAACAAGCAGAGCCCGCTGCTCGACGTCGCCATCGAGCTCGAGAAGCGCGCCCTGGACGACGAGTACTTTACGAGCCGCAAGCTCTACCCGAACGTGGACTACTGGTCCGGCATCATCTACGAGGCCATGGGCATACCCACCGAGGCGTTCACCGTCATGTTCGCCATCGGGCGCACCCCCGGCTGGATGGCCCAGTGGATGGAGATGATAGAGGACGAGGAGCTCAAGATCGCGCGCCCGCGCCAGATCTACACCGGCCCCCGCGACACCGACTACGTCCCGATAGGCGAGCGCTAAAGCGCTCGCAGCCTTTAGCTATTAGCCAGTTGTCTCCGGCCGTTAGCTCCTCCAGCGGCTGGTCGCAGCTTTCTCCTGTAAGGTTGTGTTTCGCAACCCGGGATGAAGCGCGATCGCCATGACCACCGGCCGGAGACAACTGGCTAAAGGCCAAAAGCTAACAGCTTTCTACAACACCGCTTCGTAGAGTTTGCGCTGCCGTTGCAGGGCCCGGACGTATGTCTTGTGGCTCTCCGGGTCCGGCCGGAAGGTCGTGCCGAGCGGCGACTCTATCTCCTCTATTTTGAGCGTTCCGAAGGCTTCGAGGGCCAGCAGGGCGGCGCCGCGGCTGGAGGCCTCTTTGACGCCGGAGACCGTTACGGGCCTGCCGAGGGCGTCGGCCATGATCTGGGCCCAGGTGGGCGAGTTGAGGAGGCCACCGCCGGTCGCTATGACCTCTTTCTCGCCGGGGAAGGCTTCTTCGAGGATCTCGGCTATCAGGGAGAACCGGAGCGCCACGGCCTCCATGGCGGCCCGCAAGATGTCTATGGGCTTGTTGCTCATCGAGAGGCTGGCGATGGTCCCGTTGGCCTGGTCGGCCCAGCCCGGGCCGCGCTCGCCGTTGAGGATCGGGAGAAAGGTCAGGCCGTGGGCGTCGGGCTCCATCTCGGAGAGGAGCTTCTCCGTCTCATCGGGATCGGGCAGGCGCAGGGTCTCACGCAGCCACTCGATCAGGTTCCCGCCGTCGGAGAGCGCCCCACCCATGACGAACCGACCTGCGTCGGCGCGGTAGCACCACGGGCCTTCTGGGACCTCTACGGTCTCCGACTTCCACAGCACGCGCATAGCCCCGCTGGTCCCGACCATGAGCGCGAGCCGTCCGCTTCCCGTGCAGCCGCACCCGACGTTCGAGCACGCGCCGTCGCCCACCGCCGGTAGCCAGGCCGCGTCGCGCAGGGCGGGCCAGCGTTCGGCCCACTCGGTCTTGAGGCCGCGCCTGGGCTCGTCGGAGATGGCCGGGAGATGCCCTTCGTCCACGGGCAGCGCTTCGAACATCTCGGGGTCCCAGCGCCGGTTGTTCTGGTCGAAGAGGCCCGTGGCAGACGCCATCGAGGTGCCCACCGCGGCTTCGCCGCCGAAGAAGCGGCCGAAAAAGTAGTCGGCGGGGGAGACCCACCGCCCGGCCCTGGCGAAGGCGTCCGCGTCGGTCTCGGAGAGCCACAGCAGCTTGGCCGGCCAGTAGCTGGAGTGGAGCACGCAGCCGGTGCGGCGGTGGACCTCTTCTTCGTCCATTCTCTCGCGCAGCCTGGCGGCGGCGTCCGCCGCCCGACGGTCGGCCCAGGTGAGGATGGGGGTGGCCGGCCTTCCGTCACCGTCCAGGCCGAGGACCGAGTGCCAGAAGGTGCTGGTCGCCACGCCGGCGATGCCCGTACCGTCGGTCTTCGAGAGGGCGCCGTCGATGGCGCGGGCTACCAGATCCAGCAGCTCGTCGGCGTCCTTGGTCGCGCCGCCGTCGGCGGTGTAGTCGAACTCGTAGTCGAGCTTGACCTCGGTCTCCGCGATGCCGTCGCCCGCGGCGTCGTGCAGGGCCGCGCGTACCGATGACGAGCCGACGTCCAGCGACAGAACTCTCGTGCTATCAGGCTCCGTAGAAGACACGCCCCAACCCCCGTCGAGTGATACGTCCGCCAGTTTAGCAAGCCTGCGCGCCCGGCGGGTCAGGAGGTTTAGTGACGGACGGGGCGGGTACGCAGGTCGGGAATGGGTAAAGGATCTCTGAGGAGGCAAAACGGTGGCCAGCGAAGAGCGGTTGCGGGAGCTTGAGGAGAAGTACGAAGGTTATACCGTTTACGACAATAGCGGAAGCAAGATCGGGAAGGTGGACGACCTCTTCGTGGACGAGCAGGACCACGAGGAGTACATAGGCGTCAAGATGGGCCTCCTGGGCTCCAAGTCTACCCTGATCCCCACGGAGATCGTGCGGGTCAACGAGCAAGACCGCTCGATCGAGGTCTCCGAATCCAAGGACCACGTAAAAGACGCCCCCAGCTTCAGCGACGACGAAGACATCGACGCCGCCTACGAAGAGCGCATCCGGCGCCACTTCGGCCTCGAAACCTCTCAGAGCAGCTCCGATCGCGGCTCCTACGGCGCCGGCGGGGCGGCTGCCGGCTACGGTGCTTCCGACCGCGACGAGCAGACCCACGACAGCGGGACATCCGACGAGGACCCCGCGTCCGTTGGCGGGGGTCACATGCCCGCCGGCTACGACGCCGCGGACAGGGGTCCTGAGTCCTCGGGGGTTGACACCCACGATGAAGCAGACGAGGGAGACCGCGAGTCCTCCACTGCTACCGGAAGCCACGAGCAAGCCAGTTCCTCCGGCACGGACGCGGAGTACGGGGAGCGGAGCGGCTCCGGTACCGCGGACACCGGGTACGGAAGCTCCGAAGGATCGTCCGGTCCGGAGAGCCACGAGGACGAGTCCCGCGATGCGGGGAACGCCAGGGAGACAGGGACCGGAGAGCGGTACGAGGATACTGGAACCTCCAGTACATCGGGCGCTTCCGGGAGCACGAGTTCCTCTACGTCCAAGCCGACCACCTCGCGCCAGACGGAGGAGACGGAGACCTTCCAGGAGGGCGGTCGGACCAAGATCCGGCGCCGCATCATCCGCGAGGAGGTCGTCGACGCCGACGACCAGGACGCCTGATCTCGGAAGGATCTCGGCGGGGAGCCGTTCCGCCCCCCGCCCCTCCATCCCGTCAGGCGGGCCAGCGCCCTGCCGGCAGGTGCGTCCCGCAAGCCTCGCCGGCGACGTAGACCCAGGCAAGGACGATCCCTGCATCCGCGGCCCGTGCTGGCAACAAGACGCGCCTGTAGGGGCCGAAGGGGTTTCCTGGCTCGAAGCCTTCTAGACGGTCGAGGGCGCGAAGCCGGGCCGCATCATCGAAGGTGTACAGCTCGCCGAAGACCTCGGGCCCTTTCATCTCCTGCGGCTGATGGTTCAGACCCTGGGCCTCCCGAACGTCGCGCTGCGGGTCCGCCGTGCCCGCGGCGCGAACGTCCTCGTGTGGCACTACGAGGGCCGGGTAGCCCGACGGCAGGTCGTACAGGCGGCCGCGGACGGTCGCATCGCGGACGAACCGCGCCCCGTGGCAGTAGACGTGGTTGCGTTGGCCCCTTTTGAGCGTACCGTAGACAAAGACGTTTAGTGAGGTGTGGCCCCGTGACGTCATCTGCTCGTCCTTCGTTCCGACAGCGGTCTGCGAACACATCGGTTTCTCTACGCGTGTAGGCGGTCGTGGGGTGGCCGGGCGGGGCGCGCACCGCCCTACGCCGCCGCGGCCCGGCGCCAGGCCGCCCCCGCGGTCAGGTGGGGGCCCACGAGACCGGGCGGG
>CAXTDD010000207.1:0-5601 GCA_964242955.1 uncultured Rubrobacteraceae bacterium
GGGAAGAAGCCATCGGAGGCCCGGACTAGCGCAACCGGGCACCCGACGGCGCGCAGCTCTTCGGCGGTTGGGCTCGTCTGCGTGACGGAGGGCGAATCCTGTTCGGCGGCGTCCGGGGAGCACTTGGGGTTGTAGCCACCTTCGACCTCTTGCAGGTCGTAGCGGTAGTAGTCGGCCAGGTCCGGCGGAAGATCCTTCATCGTCAGGCCCGCGTCCGGGAACCAGAAGTCCAGGTAGGCGTCTGGGGTCTCGAAGGTCATGTCGAGGCGCGAGAAGGCCCGGGAGAGGCCCTCCTTGATGGCCTCCGCCTCGCGCTGCTGGTCTTCGGTTGGCTCTTCGGCGGAGGTTTCGGCGCGCGGCCAGCCGCCGTCGAGCAGGACGAGGGCGCGGACGCGATCCGGGAACACCAGGGCTGTCTTGATGGCGACGAAAGCCCCCATCGAGTGGCCGACGACGGTGGCGGTCTCCAGCCCGAGGTGATCGAGGACGCGGACGACGTCGCCCGCGTGGGCTTCGAGGCCGTAGCCGGAGTCTGGTTTGTCCGAGTCGCCCCGGCCGCGGAGGTCCACGCCGACGAGGCCGCGGGCGGGCACCACGTGCCTCGCGGCGGCCGTGAAGGCGCGGTGCTGGGCGGTGATGCCGTGCAGGCAGACGACGGGGTCGGGGCCGTCGCCGGCGCGGGGTATGGAGATTCCGGCGTTTCCGGGGACGCGTTCGCTCTTCCAGGGTGTCTGTTCCATGGGACGGGATTATACGCGGGGTCGGGCCGCTTTCGGGGAACGGGCGATGGTACATTACCGGCATGGAGACAGAGCGGATGGAAGTTTTCGAGAACGTGCTGGAAGTCGTGGGGAACACGCCGCTGGTGCGGCTCGGGCGCGTGGCGCGGGACGAGGGGATAGAGGCCACCCTTCTCGCCAAGGTCGAGTACATGAACCCCGGCGGCTCGGTGAAGGATAGGCCCGCCCTGAAGATGCTGGAGGTGGCCGAGGAGCAAGGCCTCCTGAAGCCCAGCGGGACCGTCGTCGAGCCCACGAGCGGGAACACGGGGGCGGGGCTGGTGCTCGCGGCGGCGGTCAAGGGCTACAAGTGTATCTGCGTGATGCCCGAGAAGGCGAGCCGGGAGAAGCAGGACCTCCTGAAGGCCCTGGGCGCCGAGGTGGTCGTCACGCCTTCGGCGCCGCCCGAGGACCCGGAGAGCTATTACGCGGTCGCCGCGCGCCTGGCCGAGGAGATCCCGGGCGGCTTCAAGCCTGGCCAATACGAGAACCCGGCCAACCCCCTGGCCCACTACGAGACCACGGGCCCGGAGCTCTGGCGGCAGACCGCCGGCCGCATCACCCACTTTGTCGCCGGCATGGGCACCTGCGGCACCATAGTCGGCACCGGAAGGTTCTTGAAGGAACAGAACCCGGACGTGAAGGTCGTCGGCGTCGACCCGGAGGGCTCCATCTTCTCCGACCCGGAGAACATCCACCCCTACGCCGTCGAGGGCGTCGGCGAGGACTTCTACCCGGAGAACCACGATGGTTCGGTAGTGGACGAAGTCCTCCAGGTCGACGACCGCGAGTCGTTCTTGATGACCCGCCGCCTGATGGCCGAGGAGGGCCTCTTCGTCGGCGGCTCGTGCGGGATGGCCGCCGTCGGCGCGGTGCGGGCGGCGAAGGATCTGCCCGAGAGCGCGGTCGTCGTCGTGCTCCTGCCGGACACCGGCCGCAACTACGTCTCCAAAGTCTTCAGCGACGAGTGGGTGCTCGCCAACTCGGGGGCGACGGAAGAAGACTTGAGAAGGCCTTACCGCATCTTCCAGGAGGGCGAGTGAGCAACAAAGACAAGGGCTTCGCCACCAGGGCGATCCACGTCGGGCAGGAACCCGACGCGGCGACCGGGGCGACGATCGTCCCGATCTACCAGACCTCCACATACACGCAAGAAGCCCCGGACCGCAACAAGGGCTACGAGTACAGCCGCACCGGCAACCCGACCCGGAGCGCATTGGAGGAGTGCGTCGCGGCCCTCGAAGGCGCCGAACACGGCCTCGCCTTTGCCTCGGGACTGGCGGCGACGACCGCCGTGATGAGCCTGCTCTCCCCCGGCGACCACGTCGTGGCCGGCGACGACCTCTACGGCGGCTCCTACCGCCTCTTCGACAAGGTGCTGCAGAAGTCCAACGGCCTCGACTTCACCTTCGTGGACACCACCGATCCAGAGTCCGTCGGGGCGGCGCTGCGCCCGGGGACGAAGATGCTCTGGGTGGAGACGCCGACCAACCCCATGCTGACGCTCTCCGACATAAGGGCGCTCTCCGACATGGCCCACGAGCGCGGCGCGACCGTGGCCGTGGACAACACCTTCGCCTCGCCGTACTTCCAGCAGCCGCTCTCGTTGGGCGCGGACATCGTGGTCCACTCGACGACGAAGTACATGGGCGGCCACTCGGACGTGGTCGGCGGGACGGCGGTGACCTCGAATGCGGACCTGCACGAGAGGATGGCCTTCTACCAGAACGCCGCGGGCGCCGTGCCGGGGCCCTTCGACTCCTGGATCGTGCTCAGGGGCCTCAAGACCCTGGCCGTCCGTATGCGCCAGCACGAGGAGAACGCCCTCACCGTCGCCCGCTTCCTGCAAGACCACCCGCAGGTCGCGACGGTCAACTACCCGGGCCTCCCTACCCACCCTCAGCACGAGCTCGCCAAAAAGCAGATGTCCGGCTTCTCCGGCATGGTCTCCTTTACCCTGAAAGGTGGAGCGGAGGCGGCCTACGCGGCGGTCCAGAAGACCGAAACCTTCCACTTCGCCGAGTCTTTGGGCGGGGTGGAGTCGCTCATCACGCACCCGGCCACCATGACCCACGCCGCCATCCCGAAAGAGCAGCGCGAGGTGCGGGGCGTCACCGACGGTTTATTGCGCCTCTCCGTCGGCATCGAGGACGCTGGCGACTTGGTGGCGGACCTGGAGCAGGCGATTAGCTAGAGGCGTAACTTCCTTTCAGGAAGCGCTGTTACCGAAGAAACCGCTCATAAAGTACGCAAGCACGGCGAGAGAAGAGGCAGACAGGACGCCGATTAACCCAAATCGGCGCCTTCTGCATCGAGCACCCTAAAGCGCTCTATCTTGGTGATCTTGATGCGGCCAGGACGGGCTGTTTCTATAAATTGTCCAGCCATCTCGATCTCCCGTTTCAAACCAGTAATTAAATCGTCTTCCAAACCTTCCTCGTAATCAACATCTACGGCAGGTCCTTCACCCGTAGGATGCACCTTACAGGTGTTGTTCTCAATGTTGATCTCGATTAGGGTACCCTTAACCGTTCTTTCGCCTTCTTTCGGTGCGCCGAGTAAGTATTCGATCCGCTCACGAACTACCGGATCAAAAACTGCCTCAGCATAATGCCGCTCGTCACGGTAGACGATTTCGATAGCTTCAACATCTTTTCTGACCAGAGCAGCCACCTTCTGCAAGCCGCGCAAGGTAGCAGGATTACCGGTGTAATCTTGAGAATCCTTTTGTAGTTCGTTGACGTGGGCGATCAGCTGTTCCATTGCAGAAGAGGCGACATCGTATTCCTCGAAGAGACTCGGCTGCTGACGCGGCTCGAAATCCATCGACAAGATGAAGCTGCCCGGAGCAGTTGCAACCAAGTTCAACCCTAGCACGGAACGTATACCTTCGATTTTTTGCGCTTCATCTTCTGCATCCTCGGACGCTGTACGTCTACCAACTTGATAAAACGCTGACTGGAAACCGGAAATTAGGTTACTGGCCAGCGTTGCTCTGACAACCCCTGACTTCATCGAAGGACCTGATAAACGGACCGACAAGGCCGACTCGGCAGGATTGTCGCGCAAGTATGCAGTGATCTCGTCTTGAAGTTCTTCGATGTGTCGTAAGTAGCCCTCTGACACGCTGGGAAAGAGGGAAGAGTTCGTTTCTTGCAAATGGCGCCTCGTCGTTTCCAGCATCTGCCGGTACGAATCAAGTCGCTGTTGGGCAACCGCCAACTGTGTCTCGTTGGTTATCACAGCTCGACTTCTAACACGCCTTTCAGTTCCCCAGTTTCCTTGTCCCTGTCCCACAGGTCCAAACCAACGAGGTCAGGATAATCACGAACAGTTGCGGCAAAATAGTACAAAAGGTCAAAACCCCGATTTTTGCACTCACTATAATCCAGCAAACTTCTTGCCTCAATATCGTTTTCCAGGATTTCCCGTGCCTCTTCGTCTATTACCAACATGGCATCGAAATCGCTCGGATTCTCTCTGGCAGATATAAAACTGCCATCCAGTAGTAGCCATCCCGACACACCCCTCGCCTTAACTTCGTCTCTCCAACTGAGCAAACTATGTGTAACACGCTGCCGTTGGTTTCCGGCAGAGCTTCCAAACCTATCCACGACCTCTTGCCAAGAACAGGCATAGTGTCCTTCAGGCAACCAGCCATCTTCACGAAACTCGGGAAGCGCCATAAGAGGTCATGATAATTCATACAGTGCCTCGCGCTACCTTTTCGCTGTTTTGTCCGTCAAGCGACGGTCCGCCACGTGCTTGGACGCCTCATCGGGGCCTGATACCGGAAGGCGTACGGCACGGCCGAGCGCGGGGAGGAGGATACCGGGGCGGAGGAGGGCCACCGGCGGTTCGATCACGTTCTTGACGCCGAGCAGGGTGCGGGCGACGTCTTCGCGTTCGACGGCCAGCTTTATGACTTCTTCAGAGATCCGGTAGAGAGCCCGGCGCGCGAGGTTGAGGTCTTCTGGCCGTCCCGCCGCCCACTGGGCGTCGCTGTTGGTGGTGGCGCTCCAGCAGGGTGCTATAGCTTTGCGTTGCCGGCGCTGGAAGCGACGGGAGAGGCGGGTGGTCCGTCCTCCGTCCAGGCACTCGCCCAACGCCATCGCGGAGAGGGCGGCGGCGGTCATGCCCTGGCCGTAGGAGGGGTTCAGGACGCAGGCGGCGTCGCCGGCGACGAGGAAGTTGTTGGGGAGGCGGGTCTTCTCGTAGTGGCGCAGGCGGTTGGCGGTGCGGCGGTAGCCGTAGATGGGGGAGGCGGGCTCGGCGTCCTTTATGGCCTGGTGGATGGCGGGGCTGTGCAGGCTCGCGGCGAACGCCACGAACTCCTCCGGGTCGGTCGGCGGGTAGTCGCCGCCGGTCCCGATGAGGACGGCCGTCCACAGGCCACCCTCGACCCGGCGCAACGTGCCGCCCCGCGTGGACGCGGGCCAGCCGGGCAGGACGGCGATGCCGGTCCAGTCTCCCGAGAAGTCCTCCGGAACCCTGTACCAGCGGGTCGCGTAGCCGAGGCGGGCGTCCACGACCGTCTCAGCGGGCGCTCTGTGCCCGATCTCCTCTAGCCACCGCGGCGCCCGGGAGCCGGCACCGGACGCGTCTACCACGAGGTCGGCCATCAGCTTCCCGACAGAACCGTCTACTCTGAGGCGCGTTCGGATGCCGGAGACGCCCCCCTTGCCCGGCAGGAGCCCGACGACCTCGCGGCCCGACAGGAAGCCCACTTTGGGGTCCGTTTCTAGGCGGGCGCGGATGCGGCGTTCGATGAGGGCGCGGCTGGCGGCACGCATGGTGATGCCGGACCGGAAGCGCGGCAGGC
>CAXTDD010000208.1:0-5579 GCA_964242955.1 uncultured Rubrobacteraceae bacterium
GTTACTCATAGCCGCCTTCATCGTCGGCGGCGTCTTTATTGGGCAGGCCCTGCAGGGCGTGGACCCGCAGAACCCGGCCGACCTCCAGCAGTTCCAGAGGGACCTGCAGAACTCGCCCGGCACGGCGGGCGCGATCTTTCTGGCGGGCCTCGGCATCCTTGCCGCCCCGGTCCTGTACCTCATAGGCCTGGTGCTCGGCATAGCGGGCACGATCCAGGGCCGGCGCAAAAAGCTCTTCGCGATCCTGGGCCTCATCTTCAACGGGCTGGCCGTGCTCCTCTTCGGCGGCCTGTTCGTCCTGGGCCTCCTCACCGGCGCCTGACCCTCAAGCTTCTCGCCGCATGGAGACGAAAGGATACTCGCCCCCGTTCGTCTCGTGCACGAAGCCCCCGCCGCGAACGAAACCCGCGCGTTCGTAGGCCCGGATCGCACGGCCGTTGAACGCCGCCACGGAGAGCGTGAAGCAATCCGGCGCGAAACGCCCGCGGGCAAACTCCAGCCCCGACAGGACGAACCCCAACCCGAGCCCCCGCCCGGTGAGGTCCGGCCTGAGCCCCAGGCCCAAATCCACGGCCCCGACCCTTCTCCCGAACTGGAAGAACCCCACCAGTTCTTCGCCGTCACGGACCGAGAAGGAGTTCTCCCTCCGGCTCTCCGGGTCGAGAAGCTCCGCGAGGTCTTCCGGATCGGCCGTCCAGTCGTAGAAGTCGTAGGGCGGCTCGTAGCGCCAGCAGGAGATCTCCCGCGCATCGGCCCCGTCCATCTGCCGGAAGGAGTAGTGGCGTAGCATTTCAGCCGGGGGACTCCAGGGTCTTGATGCGCTCCAGGATGTCGTCGGGGTTCGGGTCGCGGGCCTCGTCCACGACGCGGCCGTCGGAGAGGAAGACTGCCCGGTCGGCGGCCGAAGCGGCGCGCGGGTCGTGGGTGACCATCAGGATGGTCTGGTCGTAGCGGGCGGCCGACTCCTTGAGTAGATCTAGCACCTCGGCGCCGGTCCTGGAGTCGAGGTTGCCGGTCGGCTCGTCGGCGAGGATGATGTCGGGGAAGCGCACGAGGGCGCGGGCTATGGCGACCCGCTGCTGCTCCCCGCCCGAGAGCTCGTCCGGCCTGTGCGACCGGCGACCGGAGAGGCCGACGAGGTCCATGAGCTCGTCCAGCCTGCGGGCGTACTTGCCCGGTCTCTTGCCGGAGATCAGGACCGGCAGCAGCACGTTCTCCTCGGCGGACAACGTCGGTATGAGGTTGAAGAACTGGAAGACGAAGCCCATCCGCTCCCGCCGGAGCAGCGTCAACTCCCTGTCCGAGAGCCCCGAGAGCTCCGTATCTCCGACAACGACGCGACCGCCCGTCGGCTTGTCCAGGGCGCCCAGGATGTGCAGCAGCGTGCTCTTGCCCGACCCGCTGGGGCCCATGATCGCCGCGAACTCCCCGTTCGGAAATTGCAGCGACACGTCGTCTAGCGCCCGCACCTCCGTCGAGCCCTCTCCGTAGACCTTGCGCAGGCCAACCGTCTCGACAGCGTTTCCGGCACCGTTCTCCACCCGTCGAGTATATCCCCGGACGGCGTCGGCACGGTGAAGTCGTAGACACGGGGGACGCTTGTAACAACCTGATCCCTTGGTAGAATCTCGCGGCAAATCCATAAGCCCCTGCTTCGACGGGAGATGACTGTCGAAGCCGAACAGAGACCGGAGGAGGCAACCATAACTACTTACGAAGCCATGCTCATAGTGATCCCCGAGCTCGACGAAGAACAGGTCGAGAACACGGTGGGTCGCTTTCGCACGATCATCGAGCGCACGGGCGGCGAGCCAAGCGAGCCGAACCATTGGGGCCGCCGCAAGCTGGCCTACGAGATAGACAACCGCACGGATGGTTTCTACATCGTCATGGAGTTCACCGCCGGCGAGCGCACCCTCATCGAGCTCAAGCGCATCCTGCGGGTTTCTGACGACGTGCTGCGGCACACGATCGTGAAGCTCCCGCCGAACTACGCGCACAAGCCGCTGCCGGCGGAGACAGAAGAGGTTCCGGCATAGCAACGCCAGACTTTCAGGAGGAAGAGAATGGGTAGGAGAAGAGAAAAGCCGCCCCGCGGGGGCCGGCCGGTAAAGAGCAAGCCGTGCGTCTTCTGCAAGGAAGACATAGACTACGTCGACTACAAGGACTACAACATGCTGCGCCGGTTCGTCTCGGACCGCGGCAAGATCCGGGCCCGCAGGGTCACGGGCCTCTGCCCGCAGCACCAGCGCGAGGCGGCCACGTCCATAAAGCGCGCCCGCGAGATGGCGCTCTTGCCCTACGTGGTCGGGAGGTAGACCGTGCAGGTGATACTGACCCAGGACGTCGAGAAGATCGGTCAGCGGGGCGACATCGTGGACGTTAGCCGCGGCTACGTCCGAAACTTCCTCGCCCCGCGCAACCTCGCCGAGGTCGCGACGCCGGGCAAGATGGAAGAGGCCCGCCGCGAGATGGCCGAGAGCGAGGAGCGCGACCGCCGCCTCGCCGAGCGCGCCGAGGAGATCGCCGCGACCCTCAACAAGAGCGTCATAACCATCGAGGCCCGCACCGGCGAGGACGAGCGCCTCTTCGGCTCCGTCACCGCCGCCAACGTCGCCGACGCGGTCGAGAAGGCCCGCGGCGTCCGCATAGACCGGCGCCGCGTCCGCCTCGAAGAGCCCATAAAGTCCCTCGGCACGCACCAGGTCCCGATCCAGGTCCACGGCGACGTCGAGGCCAGCGTAAAGGTAATCGTAGTCCCCAAACTGTAGGGGCGTTTCGAGAAACGCCCCTACGGGCCGGATATCTCTATAGCTCTACCGTAGGTTAACGGACAACCTGGACCACAAGGTAAAGGCCCCCGTCTTGTAACGGGGGCCTTTATGCTGCATATTTGGGAGTCCTATGGAGCGTCGGGGGAGGATGCGGAGCGTAGAGACGGGGGCCGACGCGGCCCGCGTGCCGCCCCATGACCTGGATGCGGAGCGCGCCGTCATAGGGGCTTTGCTGGTCTCCGAGACGGCGGTGGCGGCGGTGGCCGAGCAGCTCACGCCGGAGGAGTTTTACTCGGAGACGCACAGGATCATCTACGGGGCGATGATGCGGCTCTACTCCCGCGGGGACCGTATCGACCAGATCACGCTAACCAACGAGCTCAACTCCGTCAACGATTTCGACCGCGTCGGCGGCCGGGCTTACATCTTTCAACTCGTAGACTCAGTCCCCACCGCCTCCAACGCCTCCCGCTACGCCGAGATAGTCCGCGGCAAGGCCCTGCTCCGCTCCGTCATAGACGTCGGCAGCCGTATCACCGAAGACGCCTTCAGGGAACCCGAAGACGTAACCGAAGCCCTCGACTCGGCCGAGCAGCTCATCTACGGTGTCTCGAACAGGACCCTCAAACAGCACCTGGCCCCCGTCTCCGAGCTCGCGCCGGGAGCGTTAGAGATGATCCAACGCCTCTACGAGCAAGAGGGCGAAGTAACCGGCGTCGAGACCGGCTTCGAAGACCTCGACCGCCTCACAACCGGCTTCCACAAGAGCGACCTCGTCGTCCTCGCCGCGAGGCCGGCTATGGGAAAAACAGCCATGGCGCTCAATGCTATATGGCACGCAAGTAGCGAAAAAAAGATGCCGGTGGCGATCTTCTCTCTGGAGATGAGCAAAGAGCAGCTCGTCCAGCGCCTCATTTCGCAGACGACCCGCATACCAGCCCAGGCTTTGAGGAGCGGCAACGTCAAGGCCGAAGATTGGCCGAAGCTCCTTCGTGGTGTGGCGCAGGTCAGCGAGGCCCCTATCTGGATCGACGACACCGCCGGCGTCACCATGATGGAGATGCGGGCCAAGGTGAGGCGTCTCGCGAGCCAACTCAGCGCTACGGGCGGGACGCCGCTCTCGCTCGTCGTGGTGGACTATCTGCAGCTCATGATCGGGCAAGGAAACCGCCAGGAGAATCGTCAGCAGGAGGTTGCCGAGATCAGCCGCGGCCTCAAGGTTCTCGCCCGCGACCTCGACGTGCCGGTGCTGGCAATCGCCCAGCTCTCCCGCGCCGTAGAGTCCCGCCACGACAAGCGGCCGATGCTCAGCGACTTGAGGGACTCGGGCTGCCTCCCCGCCAGCACCAGGATAAGCCGGGCGGACAACGGGGAAGAGGTATCGCTCGGGGAACTCGTGCTGACCCAGCAACAGCCATACGTGTGGTCGGTGGACGACGAGCATCGCCTGGTCCCGGCGAGGCTCACGAAGGCGTTCCCGACCGGCATCAAACCCGTGTATCGCCTGAAGCTGGCGTCCGGGTTGGAGATCGACGCGACCGCCAACCACCCTTTGCTGACCGTAGAAGGCTGGGAGAGGCTCGATGCTCTGGCGGTCGGCGGTTTCGTGGCCGTCCCCAGGCGAATTTCCCGTCCGGTCGAGGAAGGGGACGGCTGGAAGGACGACGAACTGGTGCTGCTGGCGCACCTGCTGGGCGACGGTTCTATCGGACCGGGCGGTGTGAAATACGCAACGGCGGACCCGGCGAACAAGAGCGCCGTCGAGGACACGTCGAGGACGCTGTTCGGCATAGAGGCGCTGGCGGAGATGAACGGGAACACGTATCAGGTATGGTTGCCGTCTCCATACCGCCTGACGCACGGTAAGAGGCACCCGGTGCGGGAATGGCTGGAGCCGCACGGGCTGTGGGGGGCAAGGTCGTGGAACAAGTTCGTCCCGGAGTCGATCTTCGGCCTGGACGACCAGAAGCTAGCGCTGTTCTTGAAGCACCTGTGGGCCACGGACGGTTCGATCACCATCTCGCGCAACGGACGTGGACGGACGGTTCGTACCTACTACAGCTCCACCAGCCGTCGGCTGGTGCTGGATGTGAAGAGGATGTTGCTCAGGTTCGGCGTTAGGTCGGCTTTCGGCAAGACCACGAAGGAACGAGGGGGAGGCGCCGGCTCGTACCGGGCTTCGTACAACCTGCGCATTCAGGGCACGGAAGACCAGGCGAGGTTCTTGCAGATGGTGGGATGCCACGGCGCGCGTGGGGAGGTGATCGACCCGGCCCTGAAGATACTCTCGGTCTTGAAGGCCAACCCGAACGTAGATCTGGTGCCGTGGGAGGTGCGCCGGAAGGTGGTCGCGGCGATGACGGAAAAGGGAGTGAACGGTCGCGAGCTGGCAACGGCCATCGGGGAGACCTACAACGGACGATACCTGCTTGGCACGCCGGAGAGACGGAGGAGGTTCTCCCGACCGAGGCTCGCGCGCATGGCGGGCGTGCTGGAGAACGATGAACTCGCCAACATCGCGCGCTCGGATCTGTTCTGGGACAGGATCGTCGAGATAACACCCCTGGGCGAACAGCCCACGTTCGACGTTACGGTGGAGGGAACACACAACTTCATCGCCGACGGCGTAGTGGTCCATAACTCGATCGAGCAAGACGCAGACATGGTAATGTTTTTGTACCGGGACGAATATTATAATCCGGACTCCGATGACAAGGGCATAGCAGAGGTCATCGTGGGCAAGCACCGCAACGGGCCGACGGGCAAGGTGCAGCTCGCGTGGCTGGAGCAGTACACCAAGTTCGC
>CAXTDD010000209.1:0-5543 GCA_964242955.1 uncultured Rubrobacteraceae bacterium
GGTCGGGTCGGGGGCCTCCGGGTCCCTGGCCGGGATGCTCTCCGGCCAGGGCGAGTCGGAGAAGCCGGGGCCCGTGCGGGAGCTCCTGATCCGGGGCCGCGACCACCACAAGACCCTCGGGCCGACGCTCCGCGAGGACACGGGGCTCGACCCGGGGTACGTGTGGGACGGCGCCCTGAAGACCGCCACCGACGAGGCCTCCGGGGAGAAGCTCTCCATCGAACACTCCTTGCACGAGGGGCGCAACCTGCCGTCCGAGCTCCTGTGCGGGGACGAGGCCCGGGAGCTGGAACCGGCCCTCTCGGAGGAGATAGTCGCGGGGCTCTACCTCCCCGGGGACGGCAACGTGAACCCTCCCCAGCTCGTCCGGGCCCTGGCGCAGGGGGCGATCAAGCACGGCGCGGAGATCCGCGAGTTCGAGCGGGTAGCCGGGTTCCTCTTGGAGGGGCTCCGGGTGACGGGCGTGCGCACCGCGCGGGGCGACACCGCGGCCGGCGTCGTGGTGCTCGCCGGCGGGTCTTCCAGCAGCCAGCTCTCAGAAGGGCTGGGCGTGCGGCTGCCGGTCTACCCGGTGAAGGGGCAGTTGCTGGAGACGAGGGTCTCGCCCGTCCCGATCCGGGCGAACGTCTGGAACCACGGCACCTTCTACGTCGTCCCCAAGAGGGATGGGCGGGTGATCGTCGGTGCCACGGAGGAACCGGACGTCCTGGACCACCGCCCGACGTTGGGGGGCGTGGACGAACTCTCGCGGGCCGCCCTCGGGCTGGTCCCCGGGCTGGCCGATGCCCTCTTCCTCGGGGCCTGGGGCGGGTTGAGGCCGACCACGCCCACCGGAGCCCCCATACTCGGCCCGGTGGACGGGCGCGACGGGTTGCTCGTGGCGACCGGCCACCACCGCAACGGGGTGCTCCTCTGCGGCATAACCGGCGAGATCGTCGTCGCCCTCGTCCTCGGGGAGCCTCCGCCGGTCGACGTTTCCCCGTTCCTGCACGATAGCCTCGCGCAGAACGCGGTTCGGTGATCGAGCTGCCCGCGAACCTCCTGGCGTCGCTCATCGCCCGTTCCAGACGGGAGGCCCCCGACGAAGCGTGCGGCTGGCTCGCCGGGATGGCCGGGAGGGTCGAACGGATCTACCCGGTGCCCAACGCGGCCGAGAACCGTCGCTCCCGCTTCGTGATGGACCCCGAAGCCCAGCTACGCTCGATGCGCGAGATCCGGAGCTCCGGCCTGGAGCTCACCGGCACCTACCACTCTCACCCGGCCACGTCCCCACGCCCCTCGACCAGGGACCGCCAACTCGCCCTCTACCCCGACTGCGCGCACCTCATCGTCTCCCTGGCCTCCCGAGAGCCGGATGTCCTCTGCTACCGCATCGACGAGAATGGATTCTCGCCCGTACACATCAAGGTCCTGTAACCCGTGGCGGGGAATCCATCGCCCATACCGCCGGCACAACCGCGCCGTCCTGGAGACGGCTGGATTCCAGGGAGGGAGAAGGTCGTCCGGTATCGAGGGAGCAGGACCGCCTACACGGGCCACCCTTCGAGCGTGTAGGCCATCTCCCAGAACAGGTACTCCATCCGGCAACTGACGAGCAAGTTCTCCTCCATCCTCGCGCGCTCGTCTTCGCCGGCCCGGGCTGCCAGACGGTCGACGCGCCTCGCGAACTCGCCGCAGATGTCGCCCACTACGGGATCGGCGTAGAAATCGATCCACTCCTTAAACGGGTGCGAGTCGTCGGGCTTTACTTCCTCCTTGAGCCTCAGACCGATCTCCCAGTAGCTCAACGGGCAGGGGTACAGGGCGGAGAGCAGCCCGCCCAACGTGCCGCTGTGCGCCGCGTAGAGCATGTGGCGGGTGTAGTTGCGGGCCGTGGGCAAGAGCTCGTTCGCTCCTTCGAGCTCCTCCATCGGGTAGCCCGAGACCCTGGCGAGGTTCTGGTGGGGGTGGTTCTCGGAGTCGAGCACGAACCCGATCTGCTCGTTGAAGAACGCGATGTCCTCCCGGCTCGTGGACTTGGAGACGGCCAGGCCGTAGACCTGGCAGAAGACGGTGAGGTACTGGAAGTCCTGCCTCACGTAGTGGGCGAGCTGCTCGCCGCCCAGATCACCCCCGGCGATCCCCCGGACGAACGGGTGGCGGAAGATGGCCTCGAAGACGGGGTCGGCCTTGCTACGCAGCCCCCCGGTGAAGCCCGTGGACCTCTCGGTCGTCGACATAACGTGTCGCCTCCTCTCGGCCCGGAACGCCGGGGGAGGGGCGGCAAAGAGAAAGCGCCCGGCAACGAAGGTGCCGCAACGCCGCCCTCGAAAGATTCGTCTTCACCCGCTCGTCCCTCCGCCGGCATTACCCGGATCAGGTTCCTCGGGTCGGCGCGGCCTCGGCGCCCTCTCAGCCCCCCGCCGGGGACTCCCCGCTTCGCTACACGGGGGGCACCATACACGAGCGCCCCACCCGCCGCAAGGTTCCGTACTCGGTGTAAGGCCCGGGGTTCCAGCCGCCCTCGAAGCTGACGGAGCCCTCGATCCGGTCCTCCCCGACCACCCGGACCTCGGACTTGGCGGGCCGCTGGCGAAAGCTGACCGGCGTCGGCACCGCCCGGTTGTCTATCTCCACGACGCTGGTGGCATCTAGCACCACGACCGGCCTCTCGTCCTCCGGAAAGGTGTAGCGGTGGAAGCCGCACAGGCGCGTGGCCGTGAGCTCGGCCTTCACCCCGCTGCGGGTCAGCACCACCGAGTAGTAGCCCGGCGAGGCCGTCTCCGCCTCCTTGCTCGAGGCGAGGTCTGTGACCCTCGGCTCACCGGAGAGCGGGGTGAGGCGGAAATTGCCGTACTTGCCCCTGCCGCCGGTGCCGCTGACGTGGGTCTGGGAGAAGCCCCGTATCTCCCCGTTGGGGTCGTAGCCGGAGGTGTTGTAGAACTCGCCAGGGTCTGTGGTGTCGGGGCTCACGGCGGCGAAGCCGAACGGGACCTTGGCGCCCGGCACGGTCTGCCCCTCGTCCTCCACGCCGACGAAGGGGTTGACGAGATCCACCAACCGCGCGACCGCCCGCGCTCCGCCCGAAGGGCTCTGCGCTACTGCGCCCTTCGGCAGACCGGGCAGGGCGCCGACCGCGAGCGCGGCGCCCGTGGCCGCCCCCAGGAACCTTCGACGCGTGATCCAGCCGCCCCTGGCGTCTTCCTGGCTCACGGATTCTCCTTTCGCGCCCGTCTCGGGACCCATCTCGTCTTGCGGGGCCCCCGCGGCCCCGGTGCCCGCAAACGCGACCCCGCCCACGGCGGGGCCGGGCGCGCGCTCGGGTTCTTGCTCGTAGCCCGGTCCCCCGATTCCGGCCCCGTCCGGGTCATGCGTGCCGCGTTCCGGCTCCGACGGGGCCTGTTGCGTCTGATGCTCCCACCGCTCTCTTCTCCGCGCCCTTCCCTGCCCGCGGTATTCTGGGCGAACCATCGTCCGGACGCAACGCTTCGCACGCGGAGGCTCGGACGGGAGCTTCACGCTCGCCCCATCTGCGCCGACGTTTGCCCGGGAAGGCGTTTTGGCGCCGCAAGGCCGCGAGGTCGCTTGCGCCATCTCCAACGCTGCGGCAGACCGCGGGGCCCGCTCCTATGTCGTGAGGGTCGTGTTGAAGAGCGCCGCCTGTTGTTTACCGGCCTGGTTCGAGGTCCACGGAGTAGAGGGTGGTCCCCGAGGCGTCCTTCAGCCGGACGGTCATGACCCCGGTGTCGCCCGCTATAGTGACGTGGCCGAAGAACTGCGTGCCGGGGGAGGGCGGCAGGCCCGTGTCGAGGAGTTGGTCGGGGTCCGCGGGCGCTTTCTGGTACCGGACCTGCGGCCCGAAGGTGTCGTCGAGGTCGTTGGGCCCGAAGGTGCCGGAGTTGAGCGGGCCGCTGACGAACTCCCAGAATGGGTCGAACCCCTGAAAGCGCGCCCGGTCGGGATCGTAGTAGTGGGCCCCGTGTAGTGCACGTCGGCGGTGAGCCAGACGACGTTCCCGACCGCGTTTCGCTGGATGAACGAGAGAACTTCGGCAATATCGAACTCGCGACCGCGCACGGGGCCGTCGCCCTGCGCTATGGCCTCGAAGGTGGTTTTGTCTTCGGTCTCCTCATCCGGAACGATGAGGCCGATGGGCATGTCGGAGGCTATAACCTTCCAGGTGGCCCGGGAGCCGAGCAGGGCCTGCTGGAGCCACCGGACCTGACGAGGTCCGAGTATGGCGGTCTCCGGGCCGGGTGCCGGCTGGTCGTTGGCGGAGTTGGGCGCCCGGTAGGTACGCATGTCCAGGAAGAAGACGTCCAGCGACGGCCCGTAGTTGACTACCCGGTAGATCCTGCCGCCGTACGAGGGCTGCCCCCGCAGCGGCATGAACTCCCCGAACGCCTGCCGGCCCCTGGCAGAGAGCAGGTCGGCATCCCTCACGGTGTAGGCGGGGTCGTCGAGGGGCTCGCCCGGGTACCAGTTGTTCGTGGTCTCGTGGTCGTCCCACTGGGCGAGGATGGGGACCTCGGCGTTGAAGGCCCTGACGTTCTCGTCGAGGAGGTTGTACTTGTGGTTGCCACGGAACTCCGCGAGCGTCTCGGCGACCTTGGACTTCTCCTCGGTGACGACGTTGCGCCAGGTGCCGCCACCCGGCAGCCCGACCGACGCCTCTATCGGGTCGTCGGCGTAGATGGTGTCGCCGCTGTGGATAAAGAAGTCGGGCCGGACATTGCGCATGGTTTCGTAGGTCCTCATGCCGCCGGCCTCGACATTGATGCCCCACCCCTGGCCCGCCGTATCCCCGCTCCACACGAAGTCTACGTCGCGCCCGAGGGCGGGAGGGGCGCGGAAGTAGCCGGCCACCGGCTCGCCGGAGACGCTCGGGTCGTCGAGGTCCTGGAAGCGTATCCGATAGAAGACCTCCTGGCCGGGCAGGAGCTGCGTCAGCTCGCCCCTGGCCGTGTAGTCGGTGGCCTCCGTCGCCGCCGGGCCTGGCACGTACCACGAGTCGGCGAACGACCCGTCCATCGAGACCTCGACCACCATGCGCGACGGCCGGTCGGCGCGGGCCCAGACGATGCCGCTGGCGGCCGTCACGTCGCCGCTCTGGACGCCGTGGGTGATCCTCGGCCGCTCCCTGACGGTGCCGGGCGCCAGGGCGAGACCCGGACGTCCCAGAACCCCCGCCCCGACGATACCGCCCCCGAAAGCCGCGGCGCCCGTCAGGAAACGCCGGCGACTGATGCCCGGACCCCAGTTCCCCTCAATCCCCATCGCGCCGTCCCCACCTCTCTCGTTTGCCCGACACGGACCAAGGTAGCAAACAACCCGCTAGGCCAGGTTTCACCGACGTAAACTGCAAGAAAAAAGCCGGTAAAAGGTCGTGGAAGGGACGTCGAGCCCCGAGAAGACGCCTCCGGCCGATCCGCCCGGTCCGCAATTGCCCGCAGCGGCACCATCCGCCCGTTCTGATATCCTCGCGTGCGTCGGAAACCTCTCGAAGTCGGAAAGGGGCGGCCCTGCGGCGCACGTTCACCAGGCGAGACTTTCTAAAGGCGGCC